>DATBIP010000194.1:0-14467 GCA_036556885.1 Nitrosopumilaceae archaeon | reverse complement strand
AATTTGATTGGGTGTGACGTTACTTTGGTATCTGGTGCATAAACAAACATTGCCATAATGTCTTTATCATGTTGCTCAATTCCTATTGTTTGTCTGCCATCAGGGAAGACAACTAGTACATCAGGAGCATGTATTTCATTGAATAGATTCCAATCTTGCTTGCTAAATGCTTCAAAGTCAAGCTCATCAAATCGAGCAAGGTTAGATTCTACTATTGGATCTTGTTTCTGTGTGACTAAATCTTCTTGGGGTAGAGTTTTTTCTAGTTTACATTCTCCTTTATACGCAAAGGAAATTTTAGCAGCCTTTAGCATGCATATGTTTCCATACGTTGTACCATCCGAACCACAAACTGGATTGTATTCCATTGTACAAGCTATTGGCTTTGATTCTCCCTTGGGTAAGTGTTTCTCTGAACATAGTCGGTCACCGCAAACCTTGCTTGCAGTTTTGGAGCCAAAGTTTCCTGTAGGGGTACCTGAGGATTTTGTTAATGCATCAGCTTGTGGAAGAAAATTTTCTATCTGTAAAATTGAAATTACTCCAATAGATAAAATTATTGGAATAATTAAAAAAATAATTCGTTGCCCCAACAGAGTTATTACACTTTTCAAATATTTAGGGTTTGTATGATGATTGCTTTGCGCGTAAGGTCACAGGTATAAAGAAAAATTGCGTTACTAATAACTAGCTACTTTTAATGCGCATTATTTTAGTTCTGTCCATTACCTTCCAAAATTCTACATCTTGACCTTGTTGGATTTTGTCTTTGATTTCATCTTCAACTAGGCTGATATCGATCGTTTCGAAGGTTTCTGAATCCATCACTTGGATACCAGCATCTGTCATTGAGATGATTTGCCCTGTTCGCTTGTCTATTAATGGAATGTGAACCTGCATGCTTACTGGTCCTACATGAGGTCGTTTTTGGTTATCAAAAACCCCAACTCCCACTATTCTTGCTTTTGCAGCCCCGTGTTTTCCAGGCTTACTAGTATCGTATTCAACAATTCTACATGGTTCTCCAGAGGGCTGATCTGATACAGGTAATAGAATGTAGGATCCAATTTTTAATGATCCCAATTCAGAAGGCTTACTCATGCAAACACAGGATTTTGTGGAATATTTAACTTTTTTATTTTAGTTTTTCAAGTACTGAAAGACTAACAAGATTAGTCATTGTAATTCCTTTTCTTCCTACATCTCGACGAGTTATTTCACAATACTTGTTATCACTTTGATGACCCTGATCACTTGAGACCTCAAGAATCACGATATTTTCTTTATATGGAAAAGTAAATTTCGGGGGTTCATTACAATATAGTTCCATTCTGCCGATTCCAGCTTTAGCTACCTTATCACGTTTGGCCACAACGTTTGCAATTTCTATAAAATCTTCTTCAGAATCACCATAGTCTAGGTAATAGACAGAGATTAGGTTTGTTTTTCCTTCTCCTTCTCTTTCAAATAGTTCATTATTTATCCCAAAAACAAAGGATGGTTTTTCTTGTTGAAATTTTTCTATTTCTTTTTCAATTTTTGTGTTATCTTTGAATTTTGCTAATAAGTAATGATTTGCTGACATTGGAAAATAGGGTTTACTTTCACTGGAGAAGGTTGCGGTAACAAAAAACATGTCATCAATATTTCTTGAATGAGACCAAGTTTCTTTTAGCTCCACGGAGTTATGATTATGTAAATATGGCGCACAAACATAGCCGCCTGTTATAGTATCAGATTCCAAGAGGATCACAGGTTGCTGGAATTATTATTTAATTTTTATCTATCAATTATATGTTAATTCACTCTAAAATGCTATTTTTCAAGATTAATCAAAAATAGGCTATTTTGTTAAATTCGATAGTTATTTAATACTTGGATACAGCGTCAATTTGTCCCACGCTAGCTCAGCCTGGTAGAGCTTCCGGCTGTAGTTGTTGGCTTTTGGCTGACTGAATAACAGCCTATCAGGCATACAGAAACCGGGTTGTCGAAGGTTCAAATCCTTCGCGTGGGACGTCTTTATGAACATAGGTTTGATGCAAATATGAAAAATAAATCATTTAATGAAACTTGATAAATTTTTGTTTAAACTTAGATTAATGAATTGATATTACAAATCTTTGCTATACTAGATATTTTAGTAAAAACCAAGTATAAAGTACACTTCTTATATCTATTCTAAAAAACAAGCTCTGAGGTGAATCTATTGGTTGTAAGTGAAAAAAAGAATCGAGACGAGGAAGAGGATGACGAGATTTCTGATGAAGAGGAAGAAGAATATGACGATTAACTCTTAATTAAAATGAGATTTACTTGCATGTTTTCAGATCTACAAAAACTTTCATCTGGTTATTGTTTAATTGATCAGGGAGTTAGAAAGATTACCAACACCACCACAGAAAACAGAATTTCTGTGATTGTTTATTTTTTTCTTTTAATTCTTTAGCTGCGACTGCATTATTATATGATGCCCATGCATCAGCAATTGCTTTCTCTTTTACTATCTTAGCATTTGCTATTGCTTTATTTTTAATAGCAGTTGCTTTAGTTTTTTCTTCAATACTTGCATTTGGATCAGAAATGACTTTGTTATGTTCGTCTCTAGCTTTGATTGTTATTTGGGCAAAAGCCCACTCTGCATCATATATTGCTTTATTTCTAACTGCTTTGAGATCCTCTGCATAGGTATTTGGTATTGAGGAATTAAAAATACTAATTATCAATAAGAGAATACCACAGTGTATTGAAATTTGCTTTAACTTTTTTTGATTAATCAATTAATTTACTAAACGAAAAAAGAGCAATTATGTAAATATAGCTTTGCAAGTTTACAGTAATTTTACTGTAAAATTCTTGGAACTTTTTTTAGTATATGAGAGATGGATATTCTTCCAGGACCAATTACCATTATAACAAGACATCCTATAAGTAAGAGAAGTTCAAGTTCTACTCCTCCCTGACCAGTTAGTTTTGAGACATCTTTGACCATAAAAATTGCCCCCAGCATGACAATGGAAAGTAATGCGGCAGAAATTCTAGTCAGTCCTCCAATAAACAGTAAAACTCCAGGAACAAACTCTGCAAGTGCAATCGGAATTTGCATTTCTGGTGGCAAACCTTGGCTTTCTAAAAAACCTGCAAAACCAGGATCAAATTTGCCCAAAGAATGTGCAACAAATATTGCACCTATGACTATCCTTAATCCAAAATGAACAACATCGTGTAAGAAAAATTCACGTATTTTTGCTTCTGCCATTTTTAGAATATTAGAATTTTAGCTTTAATATAATATGACATGTAACATTTGTTCACAATTATGATTCAAAACTTATGTTTATCCGAAGGTGATTAAGTTTCTGAAAAAATAATTTTTGCAGATGTAATCTGAAGCCAATCTTGTTTGTCATCAGAGTAAATTATTCGCGCGTTCATTGATGTTTTTACAAGTTGGTAAATTATACCAGTTATGAAATTTCTAATCTAGACGTCCTGCTTCATATTTTATAGCCTTAAGAGAAATTATATAAAATTGGGTTCTTTTCCTCATTTTTTGTTAAAATTTCCTATTTCGTAGTAACGATTGAAAGATAATTATTAACGCTTTATAACAAAGAAGATTGTGTCCAACAAGATAGTATTACTTGGTAGTTTATTTTTAATATCTTTTTTTATTCAATATGCCGCAGCAGAGATTTGGATACCTGAAAATGAATTTGTAGGATATTTTGATTCAAATGGAATTTACACAGTAGTAGGTACAATAAAAAATTCTGAGCAGTCAGGGGTTATCCCAACTGTAATAATCAATGTTCAAGATGGTGAAAAGACTGTTACAAAATCTTTTGAATATCCTCCGATAGAAGCATCAAAGGATTTACCATTCAAAGTCAAATTTCCAGAAATTAATAGCAAGTTTCCAGAGTTAAAAAATCCTGAGGTAACATACATCCACACTGAAAAAAAACCTTCAAACATCCAAGTAATCTATGATAAGACTCTGAAAAAACATGAAGATGGACATCTTACTGGTAGGATAATAAACAATGGAAACACAACTCTTTACAACGTTAAAGTTTTTGCGACAATTCATGGATTGAAACAAGTTCTTGATATGGGACAAAATATAGAAATGATAGATAAAATGGACCCAGGGGAAATCCGAAATTTTACAATGTACCCTGATCCTTCAATTACATCAGAAATCAGCTATTACAGTTGCTTCATACCCACTGACTCTACAATAGTTCCAGTTTATACGAAAAGAAATGATGAGAAATTTTACTTTCGTTATGATTCAGGATCGTGGTATTATGATGCAAAATTTAATGATGAAGGCACAGAACTTTCTATGAAAACTCAGACAAGTTTTGCACTGGAAACGTATACAAATTTTGAATTTCCTCATTTTAAAGACGATGAGAAGTTTAATGTGTTTTTAAATGGAGAACCAAAGAAAATCATCCAAAGTATAGATGAAAGAGGAAACTGGCATGTTGCTTTTGTTGTAGAGCCAAGAGAAAGTGGTGAAATTTTAATTACTGGATTTAGTGAAGGGTGGAAACCTGAAGGAATTCTTATTCCAGATTGGATCAAATTCAATTCTGGTTGGTGGGCAGAAGGAAAGATAAGTGACAACGATTTTGTTAGAGGAATTGAATTTATGATACAAGAAGACATTATCAAAATCTCTCCAACTGTAGTTACTGAAAATGAGCAAGCTTCAGTTCCACAATGGATACGAAATAATGCAGGTTGGTGGTCAGAAGGAAAAATTGATGATAAATCGTTTGTTCATGGGATTCAATTTTTAATTCAAAATGGAATAATCAAAGTATAGAAATTAAATGAGGCAATCTAGCCTATCCCTTATTACTCAATTTTTTGTTATAGAATTAAGTTTGAGAATCATAATCTAGTTTAAATCTACAAACCTGATACAAATTTGTATGGTAAACTCTTCTGCATTATGGGGAATAAGCATAGCTGCAATAGTTATTGCAATTATTGGCCTTGTAGTTGGCATAACGTCTATGGATGAATTAGAAGACATTACTGAAGCAGAAGAATCCTATGTACCTCAGACTAGAGAAATATACTTGTTCACTGAGGTTGATGAAGACATTGATGAAGAGAAGATGGCAATTCCTCCTGATATGTTCTCCCAGGATACTATAGTTGTTAAAGAAGGGGACAGAGTAAAAATCCATTTTTATAACTTGGAACCAATTGAATCCCAAGAACATCATACTTTTACAATAAATGATCCTGCATACAAAACTCATAATGATATTAACGCGGCAGAAAATACTGTAATAGAGTTTACAGCATCAAAAGAAGGAGTATATGATTATCTTTGTACATATCATCAACCAACTATGAGAGGAGAACTAGTTGTTCTTCCTTCTGATGATTGATTTTCAGGTAAAATCATAACAGCGCACATGTTAGATTCGAACCTTTAAAAGCAAATCAGCCTCTGGAGGTTGAACTTATTTCACAAATCCTTCGCTTGGGATGTACAGACAAATATTCAAAAGCATTAAAAAAACACTACATTCATGAGCGCTGATGCATGGTCGAATCTTGATAAGGTAGACCAAAAAATCATTGAAATATTAAATAAAAATGCCCGTACACCTTCAAAGGAAATAGCATCTGAATTAAGAAAATCAGGACATGATGTATCAGATAGAACCATCAGGAAACGAATAGAGAGACTGGAAAAAAGCGGAATCATAAAAGGATACAAAGCCGTACTTTCAGATGTTTCTGAATCAAATGAATATGAAGCACTTTTTATCAAGTTTAAGCCAACAAAATCTCTAGAATCTGTAAAGAGTTCAATCATAGAACATGTAGTTGACAACCCTAGCTATCTATTAGTTGCAAATCTAGAAGGAGAATGGAATATGTTAGTTGTTATGAAAATTGAACCAGGAATTAAAAACGCAACGTCAAAGATTGTAGAAAAATTTTCTGATCAGGTTATTGATTACAGAGTAAACAAGTTAGATATTAAAAATGTAAACTTGTTGAATATGTCTTTACTATTGTTATAGAATTGAGGATTCTGATTCAGCAGTATTCATTGCGTCTTTCAAATCATTAATAGTAAATGGTTTTTGAATAAATGCAGTAACTCCTGAGCTAATTGTTTTATTTACTCGTTTACTTGTTTTCTCATCAGCAGTAATGAGAATTATTTGTGAGTCTGGTTTTTCTTCAAGAATTGTTGATGCAACAACATCGCCATCTATATCTGGTAATCCCATATCAAGTAAAAAGATTGGATTTTTTGAAGATTTGAATAATTTTTGGCTTTCTTTGATTGCTTCTTTTCCAGTTTCAAAAGACATTATCTCATTGTAGCCTAGCTTTTTCAAAAAAGTTTGAAGTTTTATTATTACAGATTTGCTGTCGTCAACAATCACTACAGGTCTAACTGTCTCAACTAATGGCGGAAAAAGTTTTTTTGATTGTTCAAAGGCATTTTTTGCTTCATCATAATTGCCAGCTTTTAAAAAGCATTTTGCGGCACATAGATATGCATTTTTTACGTTGTAACTATTATTTTTTTTGGCATGACTTAGGAATAATTTTCCTGCTTCAAGATTTTCATCACTGTTATCTTTATTTTGGCGAGATTTGCATTCGCCTGCAAGTATGAAAAGCAATCCTGCTTTAAGCGCATCAATTTTCTTATGTTTTTCTGCCAAATCAGAAAAAAGATTGTATGCAGTAATGTTTTGATGGTTCTGAAGGTGTGTAAATGCCAAATCATAATCTATTTTTTTGTTTTTCTCAGCCATGGCTTTCTTCATGATTTGTTTTATATTATATTGTTGTAGTTCGAATTGAACATCCAAGCAAGATTTTTAGAAATTCTTTAGGGATTGATTACAGCACGTCCGATAATTTTGCGTTGTTTTAGTTTTTCAAGTGCGTCAGTTGCTTGATCAAGGGTATATCTTTCAGATATGACTTGTTTTATTGTACCTTTTTTTGCCAATTCAAGTAATTCTACCATATCGTTGTAATTCCCAGTATAAGCCCCTTGTATTGTAATTTCTTTAAGAGGAATTGTAACTAATTGTAAATCAACAGAGCCTCCAAAAAGTCCAACTAAAACCAGATTTCCTCTTTTTCTTAAAATTGCTAGTCCAGTTTTGGCAGTTTGTGGAGCATTAACAAAGTCAATTACACTGTCAGCTCCTTTATTATTACAAATGGAAATTATTTTTTGAGCAGCATTTCCAGATCCTGTAGTAACTGAACCAATTATGTTTGAGTTTATTACAAAGTCTGCACCCATTTTTTTGGCAGTATCTAATTTTTTATCATCCAGATCTACACAGATTACTTTAGCTTTGGTTATGGCTTTTGCAATTTGTATTCCCATTAGACCTAAGCCACCAGCACCAATTATCACCAAGTACTCTGGACTATTCATGTTTGCTTTTTTTACTGCAGTATAAGCAGTGAGTCCAGAACATGCTAGTGATGCAGCTGCTTCTAAATCAATTCCAGAAACTTTTGCCAAGTATTTGAAATGAGGAACCAATATCTGTTCTGCATACCCGCCATCTTGAAAAACTCCAAGAGATTTTGGTGCATCACAAAGATTTTCATTTCCAGCCTTACATGCTGGGCAGCTGCCTTCTCCTATCCATGGATAAATGAGAACATTGTCTCCTTGAGAAAATCCTTTAACAGAGCTTCCCATCTTTGCTATAGTACCTGCTATTTCATGGCCAGGAGTGACTGGATATTTGACCCCTCTATCAGTTACTTTCATGAAGGAGCCTTCTCCAAGATCATAGCCACCTTCCCACAAGTGTAAATCACTATGACAGACACCAACAGCTTTTACATTGACGATTACTTGATTTTCTTTTGGTTCTGCAAGTTCTAATTCAGATACTATCAGAGGTTTATTTGGCTCGACTATTCTTGCAGCCTTCATCGATATTATGATTTTCCATTATAATATAAGAGTTGACTGAGTACAACAAAAAAATAGAGCGTCTAGATATTATTGAATAAACTATGTTCGTAGTTTGTGAGTGAAGACCAGTCAGCTGCAGATATCTCTCAGGCTCCAGTAAATATTCTCTTTAACACGTCTAGTATAGCTAAAAAAGATGTTTGGGAAATAAATATAATTCAAATTTTAGAATTATTGATTAAAATTCTAAATCAAACTGGTAAAAAAGACCTGCGAGTAGCAGGAATGGCGGCCTTATCATCCTCATTGATTCATAGAATGAAAGTTGAAAGTATTTTTGCATTACAAAAAGCTGCAATGGAAAAAAAGCCATTGACTCAAAGAATTGACTTGGATATAGATTTGATCAACATGCCTTATCGACATGAATCAACTTATCCAGTAACATTAGATGAGTTATTAAATTTACTTGAAAATCTTATTGGAACAATTGCTAATCCTCGCTCTAGAAAAGGAAAACAATTAAGTTTTGAACCAATTGAAACTCCAGACTTTAAGAATTATTTTATTTCTCTTGAAAACATCATTGGTAAATATGAGGAACTTGTCATTAACAAGGTTCGCGTAACTGGAATAGGTTTTTTAAAAAATATAGTGTCAGAGCTTGACTCAATTGATTCAATTAGATGTTTCTTTGCGATTTTGTTTCTTGCTAGAGATCAAAAGGTGGAATTAGAACAAATAGAAGACGATATCAAGATTATTTTAAGCCCATCCTGTAATTGTGAACATACGCAATTACAACATGAAGATAGTAAAGGAAAATGTACTAGTAAACTTGAAAATGGGCCGACTTGTTCGTGTAGTGAATTTAATCCCAAAAATAACCCATCAAACAGAAGTTTACAACCAGATCAAAGATGAATAAAGGATTCTTTTAAGTAGATTCTAGTAAAGGTGAGATAAATGGTAAAAATTGACGATGAAGATGAGGCAACTGCAAGGATTGAGGCTGCATTATACTCAGCAGGCAGACCATTGAGCATAGAGGAATTGATTAAGGCCTCAGGCACGGAATCGAGAACAAAAACCATCAATATACTAAATAATATTATGAAAAAAGCAAAGTCGGCCTTTAAGGCCATCGAAATTGTTACCCTTCCAGATGATTCTTATGTTTTTCAGCTAAAACCAGAATATAGTTCAACAATTAGAAGATATGCATCAAAACCAATTTTACAAAATGCAACTCTTAAAACTCTTTCATACATTGCATACATGCAACCAATCTCATCCAAACAACTTGTTGAAACAAGAGGAACAGGAGTATATTCACATCTTAAAGAATTAAGACAGCTAGATTACATTGAACATCAAAATGTTGGAAGATTGAAAATCTTTACAACCACAACAAAATTTCAAAAATATTTTGGCATTCAAGGAGATTCTGAATCATTAAAACAAAAGCTCTTCAAAAGAGTAAGAAAGGCTCCACAAATAGCTATTCCAAATTCTCCTCAAACAGTTACACCACAAGCATAATTTTTTTTTCTAGTAGAAGATAAGATACAATTGTAGTCAGTTTAAGAACGATATTTTCGTTTTGTATAAATTAGAGTAGATCAAACGCACTATGTGAGAAAATCCATAGAGAATTTGGCAACTAGTAAGATTACTGGAGGACGACGACATCCTTTACGTACTAGAAGAAAATATGAAATCGATAGATATCCTAATGAAGCTTTAACTGGTCCATCAGTAACGATAACCAGAAAGGTTAGAGGAAATAATAAAAAAACTGCATTAAAAACAATTGATTTTGTAAATTTAGCAATTCCAAATTCGAAAGTAAAGAGAACAAAAATTCTTAAAGTACTAGAAAATCCAACCAACAATGATTATCAAAGACGTGGTGTAATTACAAAAGGTGCAATTCTTGAAACAGAAGATGGAAAATGCAGAGTTGTGTCAAAACCTGGACAACACGGTGCAGTTAACGCGATTCTCATAAAGTGATTCAATGAAAGATTACGAACATGTCGTAGTCTGGCTTGATTATTTTAATAAAACATTACCACGTAACAAAGGAAGAAAACTTTCAAAAGAAAAATGTGTTTTTGATCCATCATTAAATGAATTAATTGATGCAACAAAAGCAGCTGGACTAGAAATTACATCATCTGATGATAAAGTTAGATTTCCTAAAAGACCATATGTTAGATCTGGTTACATTGTTTTACCAAAAGATGGGCCGAAGATTAAAATTCTAAATAAGATTTCTGAAAAATTAGTTTCTAAAAGAGCAAAGAAATCAAAATAAAATTCAATATAGCTTCTAGCTAAAGGAAAGTTGACAGAAGTCTATGATAATGCGGTAATATTTTCAACAATAATTGCAGGAGGTAGGCGAAATTATACACTTAGCTAATAGTGGCAGAGTTATCGTTCGTCTTTCAAAAACTTTGGAAGAGGGTCAGATACTTTGTGACGAAAAAAGCAGTAAGGTAGCAAAAGTTACGGAAATGATAGGGCCAGTTGCAAAACCATATGCATCTGCAATTCCGTTAACGAACAGCATCAAAAAATATGTTGGAAGAAAAGTTTTTTCACTTACATCATCTCCTGCAAAAAAATACAAAAAATTAAGGAGAAAAAGAAAATGAACGCAATCGAACTAGAATGCTGTCCTGAATGTGAATCAACACTTGTTGATGACGTTCAGAATGGTGAAAGGATTTGTTCTGGCTGCGGTGTAGTAGTTGCAGAACAGATGGCAGACTATGGTCCAGAAGCAAGGAGCAGCAGTTTAGAAGAAAAAATGAAATTAGCAAGAGCAACAGGTCAAACAACATATTCCCAACATGATTTGGGAATCACTACCGAGATTTCTATTAGTACCAAAGACTACAGTGGAAAATCGATCAATTCTCAAGTGGCAAACCAGATGAATAATCTGAGAAAATGGCAACAAAGAGTAAGAGTCTCTTCTCCAAGAGAAAGGCGATTATCAAATGTATTAGCAATAATTGGAGAATCTTGCAATGTGCTAACCTTGCCAAAAAACGTGCTTGAAACCGCATCTATGATTTACAGGAATCTAGATGGGAAGATAGATGTAAAAGGAAAATCAGTGGCAAGTATTTCTGCTGCAAGTATTTTCATGGCATGTAAGCAATGTGATGTTGTCAGATCCCTCGAAGAAATTTGTGCATCGATTTCTACAACAAAAGATCTCAAATCAAAGACAAAACTAGCGGCTAGATACTACAGAGACATGGTAATGGAACTTGGCGCAGCTTCAACACCATTAGTAACGATGGATAAGTACATCTCTAAAATTGCAAATCTAACAAAAACAGATGTACGTGTTGAGAGACTTGCCTTGGAAATTTCTGAAAAAACTAAAGACCGCAACTTTGCTGATGGAAAGGCTCCTAATGGTATTGCTGCAGCATATCTTTATGTTGCATCGATATTGCTTGGTCAAAACGTTTTACAGCGTGATGTCTCAAGCGTCGCAGGAGTAACAGAAGTCACTATACGAAATAGGTGCAAAGAGATCCTAACCAATTATAGGTTATGTGTAACTCTAAGACCATCACTTGCCAAAATCTAAACCCACCCCCTTTTATTTTATTTAGACATTCAAGAATTATTCTATAAATTTAGAATAAGTCCTTAGGAGAAGCTAAAATTCGTCTGTGTTATATAGTGAAAACGGGTATTGGTTTTATGGCAGTTTTAGAAATCAAAGACCTTCATGTAAGAAGAGAGGGAAAAGAGATTCTCAAAGGCGTTAATCTGAAAACAGGACCAGGAGAAGTTCATGCAATTATGGGACCTAATGGTTCTGGTAAAAGTACACTGGCATACACACTACTTGCACATCCAAAGTATGAGGTAACACAAGGAGACATTTTACTTGATGGTGAAAGTATTTTAGAGCTCAAAGCTGATGAGCGTGCTAAAAAAGGACTCTTTTTAGGATTTCAGTATCCAACCGAAGTTTCGGGGGTAGGTTTTTCACATTTTCTTAGAACATCTTACAATGCTCTAAGTAAAGCATTACAAGGTGATGAACGAGAGGTCTTCATCACTGTTAGAGAATTTCAAAATTATTTGAAAAAAAACATTAATGCAGTGGGATTAAAAGATGATTTTTTGTCACGTTACCTTAATGAAGGATTTTCTGGTGGAGAAAAGAAAAGATCTGAAGTATTGCAGATGGCAGTACTCAAACCCAAAATTTCGATTTTAGATGAACCTGACTCTGGATTGGATATTGATGCAGTAAAAGCTGTTGCACAAGCAATTAGCAAGGTTTCAGGAAAAGACTCTACAACAATTATAATTACACACTATGCAAGGATCTTAAATTTCTTAGACAAACTGGATTTTGTTCATGTCTTTGCAAATGGAAAGGTAATAAAAAGTGGAGATTCCACTCTAGCTGCAGAGTTAGAGAAGAAAGGTTACGACTGGGTTTTAGAAAATCAACCTGTATCATAAAGATTTCATAGTAGAATTATTTTCAATTAGCATGGTTTTGTATGAGATATTTGTAGAATTTCATAAAGATTTTGTAAAAGTTGAAGGAAATCAAATTGCAATAGGTGTAAGAGCAAAACCAGTAAAAGGACAAGCCAATAAAGAGATCATTAAAAAATTGGCCAAACACTTTGGCGTTCCACCCTCATGTGTGAGGATAAGATCTGGCCAAAAAACGAAAAAAAAGATAGTTGAAATATCGAGCTGAAAATTAGGAGTACTTTTTTATTCACATAAGTTAGAGAAATAGACATGGAATCAAGCTCAGAGGCAGAAAGAAAGTTCTTTTTTAATTTCTCATTTTTCAAAATTGACCCAAAATGGAGATGGATGGCAGATCTTGCAAAGGAAGAATCTGCCAAAGAGGTAGAAAACGTTTTAGCTCATTCAGGTATACGATTTAGAGCATATTCAACGCTTGGCTTGCGTGATGATGCCGATTTCATGTTTTGGTTTGCAGCCGAAACAGTTGAGGAGATTCAAAATGTTATTTCAAAACTATACCTTACGGTTTTTGGAAAATATATTGAACCGTCACATGTTTACCTATCCTGTACAAGACCTTCAATTTATGCAAAAACTGGAAGAGTTCCATCTTTTGTTGCAGGAGAGGAAGCTAAGCAATACGTGATCGTTTATCCTTTCATTAAAACGAGAGACTGGTATCTATTGCCTGTGCAGCAAAGACAGAAAATGATGGAAGAGCATATTGAAGTTGGGAAAAGCTATCCACAAGTAGTTCTAAACACTACATACTCTTTTGGAATCCATGATGAAGATTTCATGTTGGCATTTGAAACAGATGATCTTCATGCATTTCAAAATCTCATTATGGATTTGAGAGGAACTCAAGTTTCAAGGTATGTAGCAGTAGATACACCAATGATCGTGTGTGTGAAAAAGGATATTATTCCTTTGATATCCAGCCTTGGATAATGGACGCATTAAAAGAATGGGCTATAATTGTAAAAGCTCTTGAGAATGGCGAACAAACAATAATTTTACGAAAAGGTGGAATTCTTGAAAATGCTTCTGGATTTAAAATTGAATCAAAAAAATTTGCTTTATTTCCAACATATGAACATCAGAATGTAAAAAACCTAAAACCGCAATTCCATAATTATTTAGAAGATGTTAAACGATATTTCCCACAGAATCAACATAACAAAATTACATCTTATGCCGAAGTAATAGATGAAAAAGACATTGAATCAGAAGATATTATCAATGCATTATCACCATTTCATATTTGGAGCGACTCTTACATTAAAGAGAGAAGAAATTGGATGCCTGAAAAACCAATCAAAGCAGTTTTCCTCAAGGTATACAAAGTTTCAGAGATTGAAATTCCTATAAAACCTGAATATCATGGATGCAAATCTTGGATAAACATAAATGAAGATATTCTGACAGGAAAACCAGTTTTGAGCGATGAACAGCTATACTCAAAATTACAAAAATTCAGGGAGATTGTAAATTGAAATATAGACGGTTAGGAAAAAGTGGGATTAAAGTTTCTGAAATAGGATTTGGGGCATGGAGCATTGCATTAGACTGGTGGGGCAAAGAAATTCAAGAAGATGAGGCAAAGAATATGCTAAAAAAAGCATATGACCTTGGAATTAATTTCTTTGAGACTTCTGATATGTATGGTAAGGGGAAAAGTGAACGATTGATTGGAGAAGTCTTCAAAGACATGAGAAATGAAATTGTGATTTCAACAAAATATGGATATGACTTTGAAAATGTGGAGCAAATTGGTCACAATGAGTTACCACAAAAGTTTGATCCCACATTTACAGAAAATGCTTTAAAAAATAGTTTGAATCGTTTGCAAACTAATTATGTAGATGTGTATGGATTACATAATCCCAAATTGCGGCATATTCGTGATGATACAATATTTCAGGTCCTTGATAAAAAAATCGAAGATGGAAAAATTAAGACCTGTCAAGTAGCATTAGGACCTGC
>DATBIP010000193.1:0-4582 GCA_036556885.1 Nitrosopumilaceae archaeon | reverse complement strand
GTAAAACCAAAAACTGCAATAAGTAAAAGAACTTCAAATCGCACGATAAATCGTCTGTATTTGGAATAGATAAACTTTTTTTTGTAAAATAGTTGCTCCAAAAGATCTACACTGTAAATTTTTTGAAAATCTATAATTATGCTATATGATGTAGAATAGTAGGTTTTAGGAATTTGGGGTTGTTTGGAAAAAAAGGACTATCATTTGCAAAAATAAAACTATCTGATTCCAAAATAGGCTCTGATAAAAACGCAACAATTACAGTTAATATAAAAAACAAGGAAGAAAAATTTGAAAAAATTGTTTTAACAACTAAAACAGATGACGAGAAAAATCAATATTTGAAAATAGATAGGCCTTCAATTTTGCTTCCTGGACTGGAGTTTCCAAACAGAAACACTGGTGATCACTCTATTACCATTACACCATTTAACATTCCGCTAAAAAAAATGCAGTTTAAGATTACAATTGAAGTATCTGCAAATGATGTAAAAAAGCCGATGCTAAAAAAAGAATTTTCCCTTACTGTAAACAAGAAATAAGATATTTACAATACAATTACAGTCCTCCGCCTTTTACCTCACTGAGCTCAATGTCGTATCCACTGGGATCACTGATGTAAATGGAACGTGACTTTTCAAACTGTACTGGTCCATCATAGTATACGGTAACGCCTAGCTCCTTGCATTTTTGCATTATATCATCAAAGTTTTGTATGTGAAAACCAAAGTGTGCGATTCCTCCTTCTGGTTTCATGTCAGGTTCCTCATAGAGACAAAGCTTAATCGAATCATTGCCAATGATTTTTGATTTGTCCTCTGGCTGCTCTTTTTTTATTTCAAACCCGAAAAGATCCTTGTAAAATTTTACACTCTCTTCTAGATTCTTCACAGTCATATTGACGTGATCCATCGAGGTTGCCTTGAGAGTAGTCATATACTATCCAAAACGAAAGCCGCCAAATGTTGGCTGGCGAGTCTCCTGCGCCTGACGAATTCCTAGCAGGTCGATTAGTTCCTTGAGGTTTTTTGTTTGTGCATATACTGTGCCGGGTCCTACAATCTCTGTTACAAAGCCTTCTCCACCTAGTATCATAGTTTTGAATCCACCAAGCTGCTTTACTGTATAGTTTGCATTCATGCTCATTGCAACAAGATGATAGTTATCTAGTGTCATTTTTTCTCCGGCTTGTAACTTTTTTTCTATTATTCCCCCATATGCATTTGCAAAGACAACACCTGAACCAGTTGCCTTTAGCATGAAGAGCTCGCTGCCAAAGATTCCCTTTGTAAAACCCTGCCACTTTGTGTCAAGCTCCACTCCATGAGTTGATGCAACATATGCACCTGACTGTATTATGTATCCTTCATCTGGGTCAATTTCAAGCTGTATGATATCTCCAATTGGTGGTCCTGTCATGCCAAGTGTGCAGTTGTCTTCGTGTGCAATGTAATCATTTACAAAAAATGACTCGGCACCTAGTGCTGCTACCTTGAGGTTTTTTAAGAATCCTCCCTGTCGCATCTTTGTTTTGATTTCTACGTTACCTTTGAGAAAGACTAGCGCTCCGCCTTCTGCTGTAATCTGCTCTCCTTTGTTTAGTGTGACTTCTAAAATCCCTACTGGGTTTTTTAGAATCTCGTACTTCATGTAATAGTAATGAATGATTGTTCTGATAAATGTTGCAGAAGTGAATACTGGTAGATTGAATAGTGTTGGGAAACATAGCCAAAAAGTAGTACAATGAATTTAGAAACCACGCAGTCTATGCTAATTTTGGCTTTAATGGAGCAAGGATCCAACATCCACTTCTGCAAATTCATCATACTTGCTAGTCTTGTAATTATTTAGGGGATGCTGAACATTGTTAATCATTGCCTAAATATCGCTAGCTTGTTTTTCATCTAGTTGGGAAAAGATAAACAAAAAACAAAGATGTTGCCAAGTAGAAGCACAGCGCTTGGAGTTGGTGTAATAGCTGCAATTGTAGCTGCACTTTGCTATTTTGCTGTAGTTTCAATGATTCCTGTAAATGGAGACTTTCCTGTATTTGGTGCACCTACCAATATTTACATCAAAACAATTTCTACTGAGGATGGCAATAGCGTTTTTGCGTCCCAGTCGATAAAAGGTGGCAAGACTGGAGGCGCTCCAACTGGGAGCCACAACCCTACACTACTTGTATACGAAGGAAACTTGGTTTCAATTCACTTTATCAATGAAGATAGGGGAACTCTAAATTACAATCACAAACACAATTTGAACATTGATGAGTTCAACGTTCACTCTAATGACCTAGACCACAGACAGACTCAGATAATTACATTTCTAGCAAACAAGCAGGGAACATTTGATTACTATGACTCACTTCATCCTGATATGAAAGGAAAGATAATTGTACAATGAAATGTTTTTTATCAGGTTTTGCAAAGGAAAAAGGATCTAAGATTTGACTGAATACTCTAGCTCTGATATTTTGGGAACAATTGATTATATCATAGAAAAAATCCAGAGCCTGAGAAAAATTATGCTAGGAGTTTCAATGTCTGCATTGATTTTAGCTCCATTTGCAATTGGAATGTCAATATACCTGATGACGCATCCGACATTTTTTAACATGCTAGAAAGCAAAGACGACTTTGGCGTGTATCTTAGTATACTCTTGGGAGGAATAATTGTAATTTCTGTGATATGGCTCTTTACTGGAATCCGTCAGTATTTGTCACTTAGCGCCTGGGACAAGAGATACCGTAGCTACATCCACAAAAAAGAGGAACTTGACAGTTCTATTTCAAAAGAGTACAAGCTAGACGAGAATTAACAAGCCAAGCTTGTTTTTATCAGGATTGTCATCTTGTCGTTTTCGTGGAAACAAGTTCTCATAGGGTTCAAGCATTGTCCTGCAAAACTCTAGACCTTTTGGAGTTGCCTTGTAGATTGTAATTGTTCTTTTCCCTGCAATCTTTTCCTCTCTGAGAATCATTTGATGCGACTCGAGGTCCTCTAGAATACTCCGATGTTTTGTAAGATTCAAGCCACAGTAGCTAAGTAGCGAGGTCTGGTTGAGCTCACCATACTCTCCTAGAGTCAAGATGATGTCTTTGATTATGTAGACTCTATCCCTGTATCCACGAGCTGCACTCATTTGATGCTAATGCTGATTGTATCCTAAATAACTATAATCTGGATTAACAATGTTAAGCAAGTCATTATAAGCAATTTTATGCCTGTTTTATGTTGGGAATCGTATTACGTTGTAGGGATTATGGTTTTGAGTGCAGCTTTGTTGCCGAAGGCAGTGATGTCTCTGATATCATAACAAAATTTGGGATACACACAGAAAAGGAGCATGGAATAGAATACTCTAAGGAATCGTTGATGCAGTTTATCATAAGAAAAGGTGTTGGGTTAGGTTCTAATGTCTAGTTCAAGCATTGTGAATAATAATTTATGATTATGGAGTCCTGGAAAATCGAATTTAACAAAGACAGGTACATGGCAGAAATTTTTGCGTCACTAGTAGATTCACCAAAGACTGCACTGCAAATTGCTGATGACTGTAAAATACCAAGATCAACTGTTTATAGAAAGCTTCGAAAGCTAGAAGAAGGCCAGGTAATACTGCGAAAAGGAATATTAGAAAACGGAGTGCGAAACAGGCTTTACAAAACAATTAGAGTGAGATAGATGGGATATAATGCTAGTGCAAAAAAGTGTCCTGTATGTAAAAAAGATTTTTTGGATTTAAAACAATTTATGGAACATATAAAAAAAGAACACAGAAACATTTCACCGGATAAAATTCTGGAAATGGGAAAAGAGACTAGGTGGAGCTTTCGTAATTAAACTTGGTTAACATTGTTAATCATTGTCTAAATATTTGAATTTTCAAAACAAATGTGCGAGAAGGTTACCTATTCCTTTTCACTGGGTTCATTGACAAATGACCATAGCCTTCTCGCGATTTTTTTTAAATTAATTAGCGTCTGATCGCTTTTATTCCAGAAAAGAATTTTTAGGAGAATTGACATTATATAATATTACAATGGGTAACTATGTTTACCAGAAAAAACGTTGTGAGGACTGTAGGAGAATTCGCTGTGACCCAAACTGTAACTGCGATTGTCACTACAATCCCAGATAATTTTTTTCTTTTTTTGTTAAATCAGGAGGAAATGTTTTCAACAAACTCCATAATATGGCCGCATGTATAGCACGGGTAGAGTTTTTTTGTTATAATAGAGCCGTCATCAAGTGCTGCAGTTTCTATCTTTGATTTTAAAAATGATGTTCCAGAGCAGTAGATACATCTTAGAGATTTTAATCGGTCTGTCTTAGAATCTAGCAGTTTTTTGTTAATGTCATTTGCAGTATCTTGGGCGGGTTCCAGCTTGTCTTCGCAATAACTATGAACCCAGATTCCGCTTGCAATTCGAACTATCTCGTCGCCGATATTGATTTGCTGGTTGCACATCTGGCACTGGCCTTGGACGGTTGACTGCATTGGTTTTGGTTTAGGGCAAAATTAGGTATAAAGTGGTGTGTGTTGGAATAGAAAAATCTTTACTCTATTGGAACATTG
>DATBIP010000192.1:0-2759 GCA_036556885.1 Nitrosopumilaceae archaeon | reverse complement strand
GTTTCTCCAAACTTTTTTGCAAAATCCATAATTCTTCCACGCGTTTTATCAAATGCAATTCTTTTGTTAGTTAAAGTCAAAATTCCCTGTCCCAAGGAATCTTCATTACAATCTTCTTGCCTAATTTTTTTTTCAGAACTTTCCATAACTTGATGGTAATCGAAATGATGGGGTTATAATTTTAATGATAGAATAATTATAAATTGTGACTATAAATAGAATAATTAATGGACTATGAAAAGCTGTGTAATGAAATAATGAATCTGGACTCTCTAATTCGCTTTGCAGCAATCTTGAATCAAAAGGGTGAAAAAATTGCTGGGGGTACACGCGAAAATATTTCAAGTATGCTTTCTCCAGAAGAAGTTCAAATGTCCATGTATTATGCATCACGAAGATGGGATACTCGTGGAAAGCTTTCCCATAGAATTGGTGATGCAAAATATTCTATGACTGCATATGATAAAGTAAACCAAATTACTATTCCAGTAGATAAAAAGAATCTTCTATTGTTAAGCACTGAACCTAGTGTAAAACCATTAGAAATTATTGATAAAGTAATTGGATTAATTAAAAACAACTAAACACATTCAAGATAACCTCTAAATTGTAACATATTTGATATTATTTTTATGAAAGCCCTAGTTTACGAAGAATATGCCCCAAATAATGATTTTGAAAAAATTTTAAAAATTAAAGATATAAAAGAACCAACACCAAAATCTAACGAAGTAATTTTCAAAGTAAAAACTGCGGCATTAAACTATGATGACATCTGGGGAATGCGCGGAAAACCAATAGAAATACCAATGCCACACATTTCTGGAACAGATGCAGCAGGAGAAGTGATTGCAGTAGGAGACGAGGTTACACAAATTCAGATTGGTGATCGAGTAGTATCAAATGGTAACCTAACTTGTAGAGTGTGTCAAGCATGTACAAGTGGTAAGGAATTTGATTGCCCACACAGAAAAATATGGGGATTTCAAACAGGTCCTCTATGGGGAGGTTTTTGTGAAATTGCACATCTCCCAGAATCGAATGTAGTAAAAATTCCAAATAATCTAAGCTATGAACAGGCTGCAGCATCTTCAATGACACTTATGACTGCGTGGCATATGCTAGTTGGACGTGCTAACATCAAACCCGGACAAACCGTTCTAATTATGGGTGGAGGTTCTGGTATGGGAATATTTGGGATTCAAATTGCAAAATTGTATAATTGTGATGTAATTACCACTGCAAGTCATGACAAACTGGATAAATGTAAAGAATTAGGTGCAGATTATACAGTTGATCATAGAAAAGAAGATTGGCACAAAGAAGTAAATGCGATTGCAAAAAAAATTTCCAAAGAAAAAGAAAAACCTTTGGGAATAGATGTTATTTTTGAACATATAGGAGGTTCTCATTGGAATAAGGAACTTACTTTGCTAAAGTACGGTGGAACAATAGTTACTACTGGTGCTACAACAGGTTATGATGTTCAAACCGACCTACGTTATATTTTCTTTAAAGGAATTAATGTTCTTGGCTCTACTCAAGGTACACGAGCCGAATTAGAATCTGGCCTTGAATGGATGTCAAAAGGAAAAATCAAAGCAATAATTGATTCGGAATATACTTTTGAAAATGCCGTAGCTGCCCACAAAAAGATGCTAAATGGAAAAGGTTTGTTTGGAAAAATCTTAATGAAACCAGCTTGATGATGACATAGGGTTAAATGAAATTATTAAAAAAAGGAGCTGAAGGAGATGTTTATCTAACTTTATGGAACATGCAAAAGGCAATCTTAAAGGCTAGAAAGAAAAAAAGCTACCGAAATCCTTCCTTGGATCAACGGATTAGAAAACAAAGAACTATTAGAGAATCTGAAATAATCTCAGAAGTAAAATCATTTGGGATATGTACTCCACTAATATTTTGTGTTGATACTAAAAATTGCACAATAACTATGCAATACATCTCAGGTACCATAGTACATGATCTCTCAGAATCACAATTAATCAAAAGCTGTAAGGAAATTGGTAAGATAGTTGGAACTATGCATAAAAATGGTATCATGCATGGAGATTTAACTACATCCAACTTTATTGTCTCAAAAGGAAAAATATTTGTTTTAGATTTCGGACTTGCAAATAAAACAAAAAAAGCTGAAGATCACGCAGTAGATTTAAGATTATTTAAAGAAATTCTAAGTAGTGCCCATGTAAAAATAATGAATAAATCTTGGTCAAATTTTTTGAAAGGATACAAAACAGCAGTTGGTGCTTCACGTTTTAGTAAAATTACAAATTTGGTTGCAGTTATAGAAAGCAGGGGAAGATATGCAAATGTCGTTTGATGTTTTTTTTGCGTCATCAAACAGGAATAAGTATAATGAAGCCAAACAAATACTCTCAGATTTTGGAATAAATCTAGGTTTTTTTAAAATCACACTAGAAGAAATTCAAGAAGAGTCAATTAAAAAAATTGCCTCAAAAAAAGTTGCAGATGCCTACAGAAAATGTAACAAGCCAATAATTGTTGAAGATGATGGACTCTTCATAGAATCGTTAAATGGATTTCCAGGACCATTTTCATCCTATGTTTTTAAAACCATTGGAAATTCAGGAATTTTACAATTGGTCCAAACTAATAGAGGGGCGTTTTTCCACTCTGTTATAGCTTATTGTGACAAAGAAAACGGTATTATTTTATTTGATGCTAAAGTAAAAGGACAAATCGCAAAAAAATCACAAGGAGATGGATGGGGTTAC
>DATBIP010000191.1:0-3269 GCA_036556885.1 Nitrosopumilaceae archaeon | reverse complement strand
TGTTTGACCCCCCCAAGATCTGTTAAACCATTCTTGTGGACGACTAATTGACGCTCTGTATTTGAAATTCCATTTATCTTTTCCTTTATCAAGACTATCGTATTCTAAATCAGTAAGCAGGTCTTTGTAACTAAGCTCATCGACATAACTTGCACCATGTAGGACCACAATCTCTCGCTTATCACCTACAGCATGAAGATGTTGGGCATAGCTAACAAATGGGGCAAGTCCTGTACCACCACCAAGACATACAATTCTTCTTTCATCTTTTCTTCCATCTGGTAGTTTTTCATTTATTCTGAGTGCTGTTCCTGTAGGTTTTATCCAACTAATCTCGCTACCAGCCTTTGCATTGAAAAGCTGTGTTGTTAAACGGCCAGGAATAGGTTTTCGTACCCATCTAATAACCAATTCAACAAACTTTCTATTCTCAGGATGAGAAGCAATTGAATATGCCCTTCTAACTATCTTGTTGCCTTCATTTGGATTTGGCAAACCAATTGTAATAAATTGACCAGCCTCATACTGTGGCACGACTCCGTCATTAGGAACTAGTCTCATTATCATTAAGTCTTCTTTAAGTAATTGAACATAAGTAACGGTAGCTTTGTTATCTACGACCACTCGATCTTTGAGGCCTAATGTGGTTAAATATCTTATGTTGATTATTTTTCTATATTTTTCAAGCCTCAGCTAAACGTTAATAACCATTTGTAAAAATCTTAAGCGGTCAGAATTTAATTCTGAAAATGTGGGCCGGTCGTCTAGACTGGTAGGATACGCCCTTGGCATGGGTGAGATCGAGGGTTCAAATCCCTCCCGGTCCATTTCTTTAATTCTAAAAAAATAATACTACACCTGTTTGCCATACATCGGGGACGTAGGTTAGCTTGGTGGACTGCCAGCCTCGGGCGCTGGATGTCGTGGGTTCAAGTCCCATCGTCCCCACATTAATTGAGTTCATTGAAATAGGACAAAAAACTAGATTGTTCTAATTGACAGTTTCTATCTATCTTGCGCATCTAAACCCTGTAACAAATGCCCATGTAGAAATAATTGAAGAATTAAAAAAAGAATCACAAGTCAAAGTAATGCCTGTGGTTTTTCTTAAAAATGGAATTGAGATTAACAGTAGTAGCTTTCCATTTAGTTTTGAAATTAGAAAACAAATGCTAGAATCGGTTTTTGGAAAGTCAATAGAAGTGTCTAAGAATTATACATTCAAAGCACCTTTTTGTAGATATCTTCCACCATTATTATCTCCTAAATCTTGGATGCTTCGAAAGCAGATTCTCGAAGGCATAACTGAAGACTACTTTACGTATACTGGAGACAAAGCGGAGGGGATAATGCTTAAAATTTATTGTCTAAAGCCTAAGATAGGTAGACGGAAAAAAATATCCGCTGCATCTGTGAAAAATAAATTGTATGATGAAGTAAAAGGAAAAAATACAGGGTGGCAGGAGGATGTTCCTTCTCAAGTTGCGGAGATAATAAAGCAACATTGGAGTATAATTGAGAAATATGCCAATGTTGATGATGAGACTATTAGAGTCGCAGGTATGAAATTTCCTAAAGATGGTTATTGGTTCAAATAGATTAATTTACAAACTATTTTTGTATTAGACTTAGATAAGAATTTTAAGGTAAGTTGGATTTAAAAGTAATTCAGTAAGAATCATATTCTTTATCAACAACTCGTTGTTGGTTATTAATAGAATTTGGAACTTTTCGATTTATGGATTATTTTTATTGCAATAGTTTCTGTGGGTTTAACAATAGATCTTTTCTCTGACCACTTTCATAGGATTTTCAAATTTAGAAAGCAAACTAACGGAAAAACTTCCTATCCTTTTGGTACTGATGTGCTTTGGACAATAGTTTGGTTATCCGTAGGAGGTCTTTTTACTCTTCTAATCAATTTTGTTCTTGGAACTCCAAAAGCTCTTGAATACATTACAGGTTATGCTTTAGAAAAATCTCTTAGTGTTGATAACATGCTTGTTTTCGTATTAATTTTTACTTCTTTGGGAATTCCACATGTAAAACAACATCGTGTTTTGATTTGGGGAATTATTGGAGCAATATTCATGAGAATTGGATTTATCATAGCTGGAGTTTCCTTGCTTGAAACATTTCATTGGATGATCTATGTTCTAGGAGGCGTGTTACTATTTACAAGCTATAGAATGATTGCAAAAAAGGAAAAAGAATCACTAGATTTAGAAAAACACATTGTTGTAAGAATTTTAAGAAAGTTTATCCCTATAGACCATAAATCAGAAGATCATAGTTTTTTCAAAAAGACAAATGGGGTAATCTATGCTACTCCTATGTTAGTTGCATTAATTGCAGTTGAAACAACGGATGTGGTATTTGCAATGGATTCTATCCCGGCTATATTGTCCATTACCACTGATCCGTTTATTGTAATTACATCAAATATTTTTGCAATTTTAGGCTTAAGGAGCTTATATTTTTTGATTGGAAACGGAATTGAAAAGTTACATTATTTAAAATACGGACTGACAATATTACTTGCTTTTATTGGAGTAAAAATGATCATTTCAGATATAATTCACATAGATGTAGTTTACTCATTAATTGTTATTTTTACAATATTGGGAATTACCTTCTTGGCGTCCATCTTTAGAAAATCAAAGAAATCAGTATAGATTAATTATAGATGATTTCTCTGATTTTTTGTGAAATTTTCTCTCTCAAAGTTTGTATGGTTTGATGGAAAATTTGTTACATTAGATAAAGCTAAAGTCCCAGTAACTACACATGCTATTCATTACGGAACATCTGTGTTTGAAGGAATACGTGCATACTGGAATTCCAAAAATCTTTTCATTTTCAGACTAGAGGATCACATTAAACGATTTAGAAATTCAGGAAGATATTACTCAATTTCTTTAAAGTTTAGCAACAAACAGATTGAAAATGCAATAATCAATTTATGCAAAAAAAATAAGATGAAAAAATCCTGTTATATTCGTCCATTTTATTTCGTTGGAGAATATGGGATTAACCTTCATGTTACAGAGAAGGCACCAACTATAGTTGCTATCTTTATGTTTCCTTTTGGAGATTTATTTAATAAAAAAGGCATAACCGCGGGAGTTTCGTCATGGAGAAAATTTAGTGTCTCTACTACTCCACCACAGGCAAAAATGGGAGGAAACTATCTAAATTCCATATTAGCCACCCAAGAAGCAAAGAGGAATGGATACGATGAAGCTATTCTTTTGGATAAATTAGGAAAT
>DATBIP010000190.1:0-3782 GCA_036556885.1 Nitrosopumilaceae archaeon | reverse complement strand
CTCTAATTTTCTTTCTCTTTTCAAATTCATATAATTTAAAATCAACATTGTAATTGCTAATACTCCTGTAATGATTAATAGTATTTCCAAACTATTAGTTAACGAATGAGAAAAAGCATTTTTAATTGTAATTTCGTTTATGTCAGCAAGGAAATATACGTATGAAAAAATAAAGTAATTTGTAGACCAATGAACCAAAATTGCCGAGGGAAGCCCATGCTTGAAATACACCCATCCAATAATAATCCCACTTGCAGTTGCCTGTGCAAATTTTCCTATAGTCCATGGTTCTCCAGAAATAATGTGGGCGGCTCCAAAAAATAATCCAACAATTATAATCAAAATTAATGCTTTTTTTGTTTCATAGATGTGAAGATTTTGTGATGGATGCCATAACGATTTTAGAAATAAAATTATTGACATTCTATGAGAGTAAATAACAAACAGAGGTATCCCAACTAAAATAACTCTAAATCCAATTTCTTCACTAATCGGCGCAGCAGTAACTTCAAAAAAATGAATTAAGATATCTGGCTGTTGAGGGGGCTCAGTTATTATCCCAACACTTTCTTGTACAAAATCTATTATTCCAGAAATAACTATCAAAATTGCAAACCACTTGATAACTGAAACTAAATAATTTGACTTTGATTCATATTTCTCTCCTGACATAATATGTGAAAGTGCTTTTAGAAAATTTTTTTTTGGCCCAAATATTGCAATTGAAAATAAAATAATAAAAATACTCCACAAGCCAATAAAGACATCCCCAAGCTCAAACTGTATTGGAATTTCAAAACCAATACCAGCAGGAAAAAAATGAAACTCTTTTATCGGGAAATCATAACTTATTGAGTTTCCCAAATCCGAATTAAATACAACGTAAGCACCTAAAGGGAAAGAAACTAACATCAAACCAAAAATAACTGAAACTAATGCTGAGAATGGAATTCCCAAAGATTGCATTAACTTGTTTTGATCAGCCACTTCTCTAATGAAGCTCTATCGTAGATTCTGCAAATCCAAGTTTTACTAATGTATCTTTGATTGTGTCTCTATGATCCCCTTGGAGAAATATGTAACCGTCTTTAGCTGTACCGCCGCATGCATACTTTGCTTTTAATTCCTTGGCTACTTTTTCCAAATCATTAATTTTTGGATCAAGCCCTTCAATCATCGTTCCTTTTTTCTTAAAACGTCTAGTTTCTAATCTTACAATGATATGAGTACTGTCTTTTTCTAATTCACCACAGGCGCATAAATCATCAGGAAGACCACAAGTACTACAAATTATCGCCATTAATCTGAAAATACTTCTATCCACATACTATTAAGCCTTCGCTGAACAAATTCATTCTCATGTACGATGTTTAAGATTAGGTTTTTTTAGAATTCATTTCTTATAGTTCTTGATGTCGTCTGAACTTTCAAAGAAGGCAGTAGATATGCTTCTAAAAGGTGCCACATTAGTTAGTGAACCATGTCCATATTGCAAAGGTGTAAGAGTAATAAAAGATGGATATGCTTTTTGTGTAAGCTGTGGGAAAGAACCTAAAATACAAAAAACAACACCAGAATCTGAACTCTTAGAGTCTAATTCACAAAAATCAGAAATTGTTTTAAAAGTTTTGGAACAAAAACTTGAAAAGATTTCTAAAGAACTTGAACTTGAGCAAGATTACGAAAAACAACAGCAGATCTTAAAATCAATAAATTCACTAGTGGAAATTATAGGGAAATTAAAGAAATAATAAAAAAGTTTTTATGCTAAGCTCCTGACTTTGAAAATTAGTCATGAGTAGTAGGAAAAAGGGTGCCCCATTACCAGCATCTAGCGCAGGACTTTTGAGATTCTTTGAAGATGAGACAAAAGGATTCAAAGTTGATCCTAGAATTGTAGTAGCAATTCCAAGTAGTTTGATAGTTATTTCATGGTTAATGGACATCTTTCTAGTACCGTGACCGGTTATGACCGAATCTTACAACGATGTTTCAAAGATTCATAAACGATATTCATTAACATTAGTGAATCCATCGTCATTTTATCACTCGTTACTAATCTCAATAATACTTGCAACTATACTAGCTACAATTACTGAAACTGTTTATCTTAAACAAGATGATATTATTTTTAGAATCCTCATCGTTCTTGCGGCACTTTTGGTTACCCAAGTAATAGATTCACGTTTTACAAAGAATAAAGAATATTCTAAATCATTGCATATGTCACTATTTGGAAATGGACTTTGGTTACTTACTATAGTTTCAGGTATTTTATCCTCTCTTCTTTTATCAAGAGAAGAAATTCCTATTCTTTTCATCACACTTGGGATGTTTTTGTTTGCAAGCTTTAGGATTGGGATATTTACAACAGTTCTAGGTGCAAACATTAGCAAAGCATGGCTTGTATGTTTCATTCAACCAATGGCAATGTTTTTTGCAATGATCCCATCTGAGATGTGGACTACAGTTTTAACTGATTATTTGGCTTTAGGATATGGCGCTGTATTTTTGATTTTATCGTCAATCTGGTCTATCCTTACTGACAGAGCAGGACGACCTGGTGTCCATAGCACTCATCAATTAATACAGGCTTATCTTTCCTCTTTATCAAAAAATAATCCATCTGAGGTTGAAAATATTCTTACTGAGCGCGCCAAAGAATCAAGGGTTTCAACTTCACAAATTAGGTTTCACACAAACTCTACAAAAAGAGATTTTAGGTTAGTTCTGCCAGACATTCATCCTGGACCATTTCATCCTATTGGAGGAAGTAATATCCCATACCTAATTTACAAAAATCTAGGCTCATCTGCAATGGTGATGCATAGCGTTTCTAATCATTCATTAAATTTGCCTTCACAATCAGAAGTAGAACACTATCTTGACAGTTTATCAAAATACTCAGTAGCTCAAGAAGGAGTAAGCTGTACAGAACCAGTAATAGTTCAAATTAACAAAGCCCGTTGTTTAGGCTTACTTTTTGGTAAAACAGCACTTCTATTTTTGTCTCTATCTCCTCATGGAATGGAAGATATACCATTGCATGTAAAAAGTGAAATTGAACAGTTTTCAAAAAATCGTAGCTTTGGTCAAGTCTTAATTGTGGATTGTCACAATGCGATGGGTGAGGAAATCTCTCAAAATGATTCAGAAGATCTATTAACTGCATCAAAATCTTGTCTTGACACATTAAAAACAAAGAAGACATACCCATTAGAATTTGGTTATGCAAATTCAAAAAATATGATGATAAATGCACCAGATCTTGCACTTGGTGGAATTGGAATTTTATGTCTTCATATAAACAATAAAAAATATTTTCTTGGTTGGGCAGATGCAAATAACATGGAAAACGGTGTTAGAGAAGCAGTAGTAAAGCATTTTTCAGATAATGGATATGATCTTATAGAAATTTGTACATCTGATACTCACTATACCACACAAGGTGTTAGGAATAGAAACGGATACTATCAATTTGGTCTAGTCACAAAACCTCAAGACATGGCAAATTGGTATCTTGAAATAGCTAAAGAATCTGAAAAAAACATTGAACCAGCTTCTTTTGAAATTTTAGAAAATGAAACTAACGTTAAAGTCATGGGACCTACTATTTTTAGGGATTATTCAAGAGCTGTTGATAATTCAATGAAATTGACTAAAGGCTTCCTTTTAGGATGTACTTTATTTTTCATTTTGACTATGTTTCTATAGTCTTTAATTCATCTAGGTTTCCATAAAATTCATCAATAAAAGAAGAAAATTGTAAGATGGGAATTATT
>DATBIP010000189.1:0-11989 GCA_036556885.1 Nitrosopumilaceae archaeon | reverse complement strand
GAGTTTTTCCTTATTAATAGGCATCAAGTTGAGTGGAGAATTTTTAAATAAATAGGTTCTGAAGGCTCCCATAAATCCATCTTAGAAAGGGATATTTAGGAAATTTGATTGGGTTTAATCCTTATGATTTATTTAGCATCTGTTTACTGCACAGCAATATTAGAGGACAAGTATGACTGAAAATCCAAAGTCCACGATTACAAGCAAGTTCACATCACAGATTGAACAATTTGGCATTACGCCATCATCAATTTACAGAAACCTATCTGTCGCAAAACTCGTAGATATGGCGGTACAAAAAAATGAAGGAATTATTACCGCCACTGGCTCTCTTGCAGTTAAAACTGGCAAATATACTGGCAGGTCCCCTGATGATAGATTCATAGTATTTGATGATGAAACACATGACAGAGTAGACTGGGGAAAGGTTAATCACCAATTTCCTCCTGGAAAATTTGATAAAATTTTTGAGAAAATGAAAAACTTTGTTGATGGAAAGGAACTTTTTGTCTTTGATGGATTTGTTGGAGCCGATAAAGATAATCGACTAGCTATACGCGTAATAAATGATCATGCATGGCAAAGTCTTTTTGCAAGGCAACTCTTTGTCAGACCCTCTTCTGCAGAATTAGAATCACACGAACCAGAATTTACATTAATGTGCATCAATGACTTTGAGGCAATTCCAGAAGTGGATGGTACAAACTCAAACGTGTTTATTTTGATTAACCTTACAAAAAACCTGGTCCTCATTGGTGGGACAAGTTATGCAGGTGAGATGAAAAAATCAATGTTTTCTGTGATGAATTACATTCTTCCACAACGTGGAGTTTTTCCAATGCATTGTTCTGCAAATATTGGAAAGAGTGGTGACACTGCATTGTTTTTTGGTTTATCAGGAACAGGAAAGACTAGCCTCTCTGCAGATGCAGATAGGATGTTGATAGGAGATGACGAACATGGCTGGTCAGATAAAGGCACATTCAATTTTGAGGGAGGATGTTATGCAAAATGCATTAATCTAAACAAAGAAGCTGAACCACAAATCTGGAATGCAATAAAGTCTGGTGCAGTACTTGAGAATGTTGTAATTGACAAACAATCTTTAAAGCCAGATTTTAACGACGGCAGGCTAACAGAAAATACTAGAGCAGCTTATCCATTAGATTACATCCCAGGAGCTGTCATTCCAAGTCTCGGAGGACACCCAAAGGTTGTGATCTTTCTTACAGCAGATGCACTAGGCGTCTTACCTCCAGTGTCAAGATTAACAAAAGAAGGAGCAATGTATCATTTCATTTCAGGATACACAAGTAAGCTAGCAGGAACTGAGCGAGGAATTAAAGAGCCAAAGGCCGTCTTTTCAGAATGCTTTGCTGCACCCTTTATGCCACGGCCTGCCTCCGTTTATGCCAAAATGCTTGGAGAGAAAATAAAACAGCACAATACTGTAGTATATTTGATTAATACCGGTTGGTCAGGCGGACCTTTTGGAGTTGGAAATCGAATCAAAATAAAATACAGCAGAGCCATGGTCACTGCAGCTTTGACTGGTGCACTTGATATTGTAAAATACAGACATGATGACGTGTTTAATTTAGATATTCCAACAGAATGTCCAAACGTCCCACCTGAAATATTAAATCCAAAAAACACTTGGATTGACAAGGATTCCTATGACATGTCAGCAAGAAAGCTTGCACAAATGTTTGTTGATAATTTTCAAAAATTCAAGGATATTCCACAGGAAATCCGCGACGCAGGGCCAAAGCATCCTAGCTAAACTATTTTCTGATTTTTAATCCAATCAGAGCAATAATTGACACAATTGCAAATATAATTAAAAATGGCCTTTCCGGTATCTTGATTAAATTAAAAAGATTTATCTCATTTTTTTCTGTTGTAGATTTTACATGAACTATATCATATGCATCAAATGTCTCTTCATCAACTCTTATCTTTGAATCAATCCAATAGTCTCCAGAACTATACACAGTAATTGATGTATCTTTGGTAGGAGTAGCCGAAGTCGTGTCAATAATCTCATTATCCGTGTCAATTACAGAAATTTTTGCATAAGACCAATCTTTTGGTGATAAAATCTCAAAATTCATCACTCCATCCTTTTCAGTTACTGTAATAGTTCCCTTTGTCATGTGAGCTATAATTGGAATATTATAAATTAAATTTCCTTGTTCAATGAAAACTCTATCTTGCACTTCACCAAAAAATTCTTCTTTAAGATAGGCTGTAATGTTTAAAATATTATTTTCCAATCTATAATCAAAATCAATCTTCTCATTTCCAGCAAATCTTACATTGATTTTCTCACTTGTATAATCAAGGCTTTTGATTTGTAATAACTCACTTTGGATTTTTTTTTCTGGAGATAAAATAAAGGTCAGATAGGTTGGCTCGATAATTAGATTTGCATCAAAGGCCTTTGTAATGTTAATGCGCCCTGAACCAGTTACCTCGTAAGGAAAATAATTTCCATATGCATCAGAGACAGGATCGGCAGTAGTTACAAGAAGAGACTTGATTTCAACTGGTTCTAAATTTTTTTTCTGCAATAATAGAGCAGCAGCTCCAGTTACATGAGGTGCTGCAAAACTTGTTCCACTGGTAAAATTGTATTTTCCATCAGCAAGCGTTGTGTTAACAAAGGCCCCTGGTGCCACAAGATCAGGTTTTATGTAAAATGGTGAAACTGGACCTCTTGAGCTAAAATGTGCAACAAAGTCTGGATGATAAAAAACATTTAATGTTCCAACTGTTTTGTTCTGAAGAATTTCTTTTAAAAGCAAACCTTCTTCTCTTGACATTGATAGCGCAGGAATTGTTGGATGATAACTAGGGCCTGCAAGTTCATGAGTCAGCTCACCATAAAATAATCCAGGTTCATTATTGTAAACTATGATTGCTTTTGCACCGGCATTGGCTGCGTTTGTCTCTTTGTCGGAAAAATAAACAATCTCATCTTTTACATCACTTCCACGCTCTACAAGTAAAATGAAATCCTTTGCAGTCACGTTTAGAAGATCTCTTTCTCTTCCATACTGTCCAAATACAATTTCTTCAATTATTGGCTCATCTAGTTGATTTGTTCCAACCATTGGCAGTACTTGGAATTTTTTATCACCGACCTCAAATGTTGAAACTAAACTTGCAGTAATATTGTTGTAAGTTGCCCCAACTGTAATTGTATTGGGATTTATTCCTGGGCTACCAATAGTTCTCAAATCAGGTCCATTATTTCCAGCAGCAGTAACTACAACGATTCCTTGCTCTACAGCCTTGTTGACTGCCTCGTCGATTTTTTTGTTGGTTACATTAACTCCAAGACTGATATTGATAATATCTGCATCATCTAATACAGCCTGCTCTATTGCTTTAATTATCAGGTCTGATGAAACTGATTCACCATTTTCTGAAACTCTATATGCTAAAATTTTTGATTTTGGAGCAACACCCTTTAGCTGTCCATCAGCAGAAATAACTCCTGCAACCTCGGTCCCATGACCGTTTGTATCAATTGGCGAGTTGTCATTGTCTACAAAATCATAGCCGCCGATGACCTTGCCGTCCTTTCCCAACCCAAAAAGGTCAGGATGATTATAATCCACTCCAGTATCAATTACTGCAATTTTAATTCCTGTTCCATCAACGCCTGATTTGACAGAATTTGCAGCCCCTATGTATGGCACGCTTTTGTCTAAGTAAATTTCTGCCTTGTTGCTTTCTTCAAAAATTTGTGAAAAAATTAATGAAATTATTACAATTATGAAAACAAAAAAAATCTTCTTTGAGCGTATCATTATTTTTCCCCTGCATCTATGTCTAAAAAATACATTGCCTACTAAACCAATAAATTATCTGAGAACAGACCGTGGCTATGGCAAAATACGAACTACCAAAATTACCATATGCATACGATGCATTAGAGCCACACATTGACGCAAAAACTATGGAAATCCATCATTCAAAACATCACCAAGCTTATACGAACGGACTAAATGATGCCTGGGAAAAACTCAAGCCAGATCTACAAAAAAAGGATCTTTTAGAAATTCTAGCTAAGATCAAAAAGGTTCCTGAAAATATACGCGGTGCAATAAACTTCCATGGCGGAGGATATGATAACCACAAGCTTTTTTGGAACAACATGAAAGCAAACGGCGGTGGGACTCCTGGCGGTGCAATTTCAGACGCCATTGACAAGTCGTTTGGAAATTTCTCCGACTTTAAGGAACAATTCTCAAAAAATACTGGCGCAATTCAAGGAAGCGGTTGGGGATGGCTTGTCTATAATCCAAAGTCAAAAAAAGTCGAATACAAAGCGATGCCAAACCAAACTAGTCCAAGAACAGAAAATCTTGTACCATTATTGGGGTTAGATGTTTGGGAGCATGCATACTATCTAAAATACCAAAACAAGCGACCAGACTACATTACTGCTTGGTGGAATGTTATCAACTGGGACGAAGTTGAAAGCAGATTCTCAGCAGCTAAATAACTTTCAATTTTTTATTTTTATTTTTTTTATCGTAAATTTTTTCTTAGCTCACTTGTTGGCATGAATGCATTTATAGCCATCCAAAAATATTTTGTTGTAAATGAGTGAAGAGCAAGCTCAACAATTAATGTATCAAATGCAAATGCTAGAAAACTATTTTGTTGAATTATCTCATAAAGAAGAATCTGTGATTAATATTATCAGAGAGGCATCATCTGCCATACAGTCAATAAGATCAATTAGTGACAAACCAGAATCTTCTGCACTTGTCCCTATTGGAATGGGATCTTTTGTCAAAGCAAAACTCTCCTCAGATGACAAATTCATTTTAAATTTGGGGGCAGGAGCCGCTATAGAAAAAGACAAGGACTCGGCAATTAATTATATCGAATCTAGAATTAAGGAAATGGAAGTAGCACTAAGTGATATTGTTGCTCAAAAGCAGCAAGTTATGGCAAATCTTGAACAAGGAAAGCAAGAAGTTAATCGCCTTATACAAGCAGCACAAAAACAGTAAAGGTGTTGTAAAATGTTTGAAAATTTACGTAATGCTTTTTCAAGCGCAGCTAAAAGTCTTGGTGAAAAAGAACTTAAAGAAAAAGACATTGAAGATGTATTATTCCAGTTAGAAATCTCACTATTAGAGTCTGATGTGGCCACAGAAGTAATTGACTCGATAAAATCTGATCTAAAAGAAAAACTCATCGGAACAAAAGTAAATAGAAAAGAAATAGAACAATTTGTAAAACAAAGTCTCATTTCAAGCATATCCAGTTTATTTGATTCTGTGGGAAAAATTGATATCTTATCTAAAATTGCCTCAAAGAAAAATTCTCCAGAACCTTACATTATCCTGTTTGTAGGAATCAACGGCACCGGAAAAACTACAACTCTAGCAAAGATTGCCCATATGCTACAGAAATCAAAATTTTCTCTAGTTGTTGCCGCAGCAGACACATTTAGAGCAGGTGCAATAGAGCAGCTAAAAGAGCACACAGACCGATTAAAGCTAAAATTGGTTGCTCAAAATTATGGTTCTGATCCTGCAGCAGTAGCAAGGGATGCAGTTCTTTATGCAAAATCTCACAAGATAGATTGTGTACTAGTTGATACCGCAGGAAGAATGCAGACAAGTAAAAACCTGATGGACCAAATTGAAAAGATTACTAAAGTAGTTAATCCAGATTTTAAAATTTTTGTAGGAGATTCTTTAGCAGGAAATGATACAGTTAATCAAGCAAAAGAATTTCATGAACACACAAAATTTGATGCAGCAATTCTTACAAAAAGTGATGCAGATGCGCGTGGAGGTGCAGCTTTATCAATTGTTAAGGTTACATCAACTCCTGTTATCTATCTGGGAATTGGTCAAGAGTATGATGATCTTAAACCCTTTGACAAGGAACTATTTCTTGAAACTGTCTTTGGCAAACAAAGTGAGAATATGATTATTCAAGAGAATGCTGAAGATACAGAAAAGACAGAATCCAAAATAGAAGAGCCTATTATTGAATCCAAATCAAAGATGGAATCTAGCATGGAACAAAGCTCAAAGGATGAATCAACTGACTTTGATCCATTTGAAGGATTAGATACAAAAGACATCAATCTTTATGCTGACTTGTATGATGCTCCTCCACCAGAAAATGATAAACAAGCACAAGAATTATCTGTTAAAATAAGGAAGTGGATTTCAGATGGTAAACCTAAACCTGACGATAATACAAAAGAAGATGATAAAAAAATGAAAAATACAGATACTGAAAAAAAGAAGCGTTCACTATTTGGTAGGTTTGGCAAATGAAATTAAAAACAAAAGATCTTCTTACACTTGATGAATTAAGTAGTAATGAGCTTTTAGGTATTATCGATTTTGCAATTAAATTAAAAACGGAATTAAACAAAGGCAAGGCAAGACCACTCGCTAAAAATAAAACCTTGGCAATGATATTTCAAAAACCCTCTACTAGGACTCGAGTAAGTTTTGAAGTAGGAATGTTTCAGATGGGTGGTCATGCCTTGAATTTGTCCTCAAATGATCTGCAATTATCACGAGGCGAGACAATAGAGGATACTGCACGTACCCTATCACGTTATGTAGATGTAATCATGGCTCGAGTTTATGATCATCAAATGATCGAAACTTTGGCAAAAAATTCAACTATTCCTGTCATCAATGGATTGTCAAACTCATTTCATCCATGCCAAACTTTGGCGGATCTTATGACCATTAAAGAAAAGAAAAAACTCAAAGGAATAAAAATCGCATGGATTGGAGATGGCAATAATGTTTGTAACTCTTTAATCTACGGTTGTTCAAAATTAGGAATCAATGTATCAGTTGCTACTCCAAAAGGATTTGAGCCAGACAATAATGTAGTAAAAAAATCAAAAAATAAAATTACATTAGAGATTACTCGCAATCCCGAAGACGCAGTAAAAAATGCTGATGTGGTAATGACTGACACATTTAGCTCAATTCATCACCTTGATAAGAACAGAGCAAAAAAATTCTATCCAAAATATCAGGTAAACCCATCATTAATGAAAAAAGCAAAAACTAGTGCAATCTTTATGCATTGTCTTCCTGCTAAACGAGGAAGTGAGGTTACAAGTTCCGTCATTGATGGTACACAATCGGTGGTATGGGACCAAGCAGAAAATAGATTACATACTCAAAAATCTCTTTTGGCATCACTGTTAGGTATCTAACGTTTATAAGAGCAATTTCAAATTTCTGCGTATATATGGCTTATTCGCAAATATTGCGCAGGTTAAGAGAGGAAAAAACCAATTATAGACGAAGGACAGCTTTGCTTAAAAGTAAAAGAGATTTTGTTACAGTAAAAATTTCAAATGAAAATACTCAAGTACAGATACATAAACCAGAAATTTCAGGTGATAAAGTAATTTCATCTGCTCATTCTAGATTTTTAATAAAAAAAGGTTGGAACGGTTCTCGAAAAAGCATTCCAGCAGCTTATCTTACAGGCTACTTTGCTGGTAAAAAGGCACTTGCCAAAGGAGGAAAAGATGTTATCTTGTACAGAGGAACCGACAAGTACACACCAAGAATGGCAGCTGCCTTGAAAGGAATAATTGATGCTGGATTAACAACTCCTGCAGAACCCGAGTCTTTTCCATCAGAGGATAGACTCAAAGGCGAACACCTCAAGGTCAAAAATGATGTTCAAAAGATAAAATCAACTATCGACAGTGAGGTAAAGTCTGCATGAGTCATACACAACAGCGTCCAAGAAGAGAACGCAAACCAAGAGAAGAAGTAATCTGGATTCCAAAAACCGATCTAGGAAAAAAGGTTGCAACTGGAGAAATAAAATCCATGGAAGAAATTTTAGAAAATGGATATAGAATTCAGGAAGCTGGTATAATAAAAAAACTATTACCAGATCTGAAAACTGAAGTAGTTGATGTAGGAATGATTCAGAAAATGACTCCAAACGGTCAATCAACTAGATTCAAGGCATTAGTAGCTGCAGGAAATGAAAATGGATGGTTAGGTGTAGGAAGTGGAAAATCCCAACAAATGAGAATTGCAATTGAAAAAGCTACAAACGCAGCATACCTTAACGTCAGTCCTATAAAACTAGGATGTGGTAGCTGGGAATGCAGGTGTGATAAACAACATTCAGTTCCCTTTAAGGTTCGTGGAAGAGGTGGAAGCGTAACAATTGAAATTTTACCAGCTCCTCGTGGACTAGGATTAGTAGCAGGGGGAAAGATTAGAAATCTTTTGAGACTTGCAGGATTAAAAGATGCATGGACTACTGCAAAGGGCTCTACTTCTACTATGAACTCAACATCAAAGGCTATATTGCAATGTCTTAGTCAAACATTTAGTCAAGGGTGAAAAATATGGCACAGGCTTTTTTGGTTGTAAGGATGACAGGACAAGCTGATGTTCCACACTGGGCTACCTATACTCTAAAACTCTTAAAATTAGATAAGAAATTTAGGGCAACAATTATTCCAGCTAAAGAAAATACGTTGGGCATGTTAAACAAAATTAAGCATTATGTTTCTTGGCAAGAAATCGATGTTTCTACAACAAAGGAATTGTTAGATAAAAAAGCAAGAAAAGAAGGATACAAAAAAATTTCTCCTCAAGACCTATCTGGAATTGGCTTCAAATCAATAGATGAGCTTGCCTCTTCGCTTACCGATGGTAAAGCCTCACTATCAAAACTGAGTCCACTTAAACCGTGGTTTGCCTTGGCTCCTCCAAAGCATGGATTTAAGCGAAGCACAAAGAGACTGTATTCGCAAAAAGGCGTATTAGGTCACAATAAAGAACTCACCACATTAGTTAGGAGAATGATATAGCATGCCTTCAAGATTAAGAAAAGTTCGAAGACTGCGTGGTTCAAGAACTCACGGTTGGGGTCAAGTTGGACAACACCGAGCAAGCGGTCACAAGGGCGGTCTTGGTAAGGCAGGACTTCACAAGCATCTTTACAGTACAATGATAAAATACTATCCAGATTATTTTGGGCATGATTCTACTCATCCACCTCATCCAAACATTTCAAAAAAATGGGCCAGTGTTCGTGATCTTGATGATCTATTTGCTAAATTTGGAACAAAAGAAGGAGAAAAGAAAATTCTAGACCTTTCCACCGCAGGATATGACAAACTTCTCGGCGGGGGTAAAATAAAAAATGCATACACCGTTAAGATTAATCAATCTACAGCCTCAGCTCAAGAAAAAGTAAAACAAGCCGGAGGCGAGGTGTTAGCAGCTAATGGCTGAAGGCACTGCAACTGCTTTTATCCAAAAAGTAGTAAAAAAAGCCGAACCATATCTTCCACAGGTACCAAAACCAAAAAAGAAACTTTCACTACAAAGTCGTCTTTTATGGTGTGGTGGAATTCTTCTTATTTACTTGGTAATGGCTCAAACACCACTGTTTGGCGCCACAACCCCAGAGTTTGACTTTCTTGCTTTTGCAAGAGTGATTTTTGCATCACAACAAGGAACATTAGTTGAGCTTGGAATTGGACCAATAGTTACTGCAGGACTGTTAATGCAACTATTGCGAGGTTCTGACATTTTAAAATTTGATTTTAAAAATCCTGATGAAAGAGGAGTATTTCAAACAGCTACAAAGCTAGTAACCTACATTGTAATTGTTGCAGAGTCAGTAGTTTATGGAATTGCAGTGTATGGTCCTGGGGTTGCGGATCCAAGTGTATTGTATATTCTAATAGGGCAGCTGATGGGTGCGTCAATAATCATCATGTTTTTGGATGAAACTGTTCAGAAAGGATGGGGAATAGGAAGCGGAATTAGCCTCTTCATTATGGCAGGAGTTGCTCAACAAATTCTTTGGAGTATATTCAGTCCACTACCAGCAGGTGATGGATTCTCAATTGGAGTAATTCCATACGTAGGACAATCTATTATGGCAGGAGATATTTCTGACATATTTTTTAGATATAACCAACTTCCAAGTATTTTTGGACTGTGTATTACCGCAGGAATTTTGTTAATTCTGGTATATACGCAAGGAATGAAAATAGAAATCCCAATTGTCTCAACTAGATATCGAGGATTTTCTGCAGTTTATCCAATTAAATTAATGTATGTCTCAAACATTCCAGTAATTTTAGCATCTGCACTAACTGCAAATGCTGTTTTTGTTGGACAACTGCTTTGGGCAAACATCAATCCACAAAATAATAATGCATTCATGAATATTCTTGTGCAATTTGATCCTACCAATCCATCCAGTCCGATTGGAGGATTGATCTATTATGTTACTCCTCCTAGAGGATTAGACGTTGTTGCACTTGATCCATTCAGAGCTGTTGGCTATGTCATATTTATGGTAGGTATAGTGATTGTATTTGGTAAACTTTGGGTAGAGCTTGGTGGCCTTTCACCAAAAAGTGCTGCAAAGAATCTTCTTGACGCAGATGTTCAGGTGCCAGGCTTTAGGCGTTCAAACGAACCAATAGAGGCATTGCTTAACAAATACATTCCATCTGTAACTATAGTCGGTTCTGCAATTCTAGGACTGTTGGCAGGAGTCTCGGATGTTTTAGGCGTATTTGGTACAGGCATTGGCATACTACTTATGGTAGATATTTTGATCAACTATTACAACCAATTAATCAGAGAACAAGTGGAAGTAGTCATGCCGCGGCTTGGTGCATTACTTGGCAGAAAGTAAGAAGGTGGTTATGGTTGGAATTCCCGGTGTCGGAAAGACTACACTAGTTGCAAAAATTGTAGAAATCCTAAAGGATAGAAAAAAAAGTGTTAGTGTACACAGTTTTGGAACAGTAATGTTTGAAGAAGCTAAAAAAAATGGAATTAAAAACAGAGACGAGCTAAGAAAACTTTCAATGGATGAACAAAAAAATCTCCAAAAATTAGCAGCTGAAAAACTAGCTAGTTTAGATGATAATCTTGTAATAATTGATACTCACGCGTTTATAGCAACAAAAGCAGGATTCTATCCAGGACTACCTTTACATGTCTTACAAATCATAAAACCATCCAATTTTATCTCAGTTTCAGCTCGACCAGAGGAAATCTATAATCGAAGAATGAAGGATACAACACGCAATCGTGATATCGTATCAATTGATAGTATCAAAAAGGAACTAGCTGTACAAGAGGCAATGCTTTCAAGCTGTTCAGTATTTTCAGGCTCTCCAATGAAACCAATCCTAAACACTGAAGGAAAGGTTGATGAAGCCGCTCAAGAAGTACTATCTGCAATAGAGATATGATCCTAGATCTTTTTGTCTTCCAGTTTCTAGATATTGTATTTTTACAAGGAGACTTTTTTGGAATTCACCAGGGACCACTTGGAAGCGCAGATCCGCTAGTCAAAGGTATGCTTCCTTCTGCATTAGGAATTTTAGGAATTTCCATTTTGCTTAATCTTTTCAACGCAGGTGTAAGAAAAAAACTAGTTGATCAAGCAAAGCTAAAAAGAATTATGACTGAGACAAGGGCCTGGCAAAAAGAACGTATGGCAGCATTTCGTGCAAAAGACCAAGAAAAGATTGTAAATCTTAACAAAAAATCCGCCTACATGAACAAGATGAGTATGGAAATGATGCAGATGAATATGAGACCAATGATGATCACAATTATTCCACTAATGCTAATATTTTATTTTGTTTTACCGCCTCTTTTTTCTTATACCGTCGCACTCTCTCCAATACCACTAAATGTAATCCCGGGAGATTTTTTCCAACTTACTTGCACTGCAGAACAAGCAGCTAATCCTGAACATGTCTGTAAACAAGAAAATGCGCTGTATTTTTGGGCCTGGTACTTTTTGACTTCAATTGCGTTTAGCGGAATTATAATGAAGCTAACCAAAACCTCGATGGATATCGGTTGAAAAAATCAGTAATTATTTCTGGTCCTCCAGCAATTGGAAAAACTACAGTTGCAAAAGGTCTAGCAAAAGAATTTGGTTTAACATATCTTGG
>DATBIP010000188.1:0-2044 GCA_036556885.1 Nitrosopumilaceae archaeon | reverse complement strand
TGTTGGTTTGGGATACATCAAGCTTGGGCAATCATCACCAACTTTGTCTGGTGGAGAAGCACAAAGAGTAAAGCTTGCATCTGAACTATCAAGGAGAACTACTGGTAACACCATATACATATTAGATGAGCCAACAACGGGACTGCACTTTGCTGATGTTCAAAAACTTCTTGACGTACTTAATCGTCTGGTAAATCTTGGCAACACTGTAATTGTAATTGAACACAATATGGATGTAATAAAAAACGCAGACTGGGTAATTGACCTTGGACCAGAGGGAGGAGATCAAGGAGGCCAAATAGTAGCCTCAGGCACGCCTGAGCAGGTAGCAAAATCAAGCACCCACACAGGAAGATTCCTCCAAAAGTTCATGCAAAGATGACCTTTGATATTTCCAAAATAACCATCCCCTCGCATCCAGGAATATATTTAATGAAGGATGAAAGTGGTACAATAATATACATTGGAAAGGCAAAAAATCTAAAAAATCGTGTCAAGTCATATTTTTTAAAAAATCAAAACTACAAAACACAAAAGCTTGTAGAAAAAATTTCTGACATTGAATTTGTTTTAACCGATAATGAGGGAGAAGCATATCTTTTAGAATCAAACATGATTAAAAGATACAGACCAACTTACAATATAGAGCTCAAAGACCAGCAAAGGTACACATACTTGCGTCTAACAGACGAAAAATATCCTAGACTATTAGTAGCAAGAAGAATAAGGACTGGAAAATTTTTAGGAGGTGGGAAGGTCTTTGGACCATTTACTTCTGGCAGCTCAAAGCTGTTAACAATAGGAACTCTTCGCAAAGCGTTTAAAATTAGAATTTGCAAAACGCTACCAAAAAAGGCATGTCTTGAATATCATTTAGGAAATTGTGAAGCGCCTTGTGAGTTCAATGATGCACAAAATAAATACTCGCAGCATGTTTCTGATTTAGAACTAATTCTAAAAGGAAAAAAACAGATGCAAGAATTTGCACAGAAATTACAAAATGAAATGCGTGATGCATCTGAATCTTTAGATTATGAACGCGCGAAGGAAATCAGAGATACACTACACAGACTAGGCAGTCTACAAACTAAACAAAAAATGGAATATGTTGAAAATGCACCAGATGAGGATTACTTTGGAATCAAGATAGAAGAGCAAACTGCACATGTAATGTCGCTAAGACAAACTCATGGTGTTATTCGTGACAGAGACAGGTTTTCATTTGATCTAGTTGGCGACAATACATTTGGCAACTTTCTTTATCAATACTATACTACTAATCCAATTCCAAAAAATATTGTTGTAAGTGACATGCCTGAAAACAAGCAATTTTTAGAATCTGCATTATCTGAAAAAGCTGGATTTGAAGTAAAAATAATCCTGCCGCAAAAAGGAAAACGAAAAGAAATGATAAATCTGGTAATGAAAAACATCAATCTAATCCAAACTACAGGCATGGAGCCTGGAATATCGGAGCTAAAAGAGCACTTGGGATTAGAAAACGCTCCAAAAATCATCGAATGTTTTGATATATCCAATCATGGTGCACAATATGCAGTAGGTGCAATGTCCAGATTTGTAGATGGCAAACCCGACAAATCTGGGTATAGAAAATTCAAAATCAAAACAGTATCAGGCAGAGACGATTATTCAATGATTGCAGAGATTGTAAAGAGAAGATATTATAGAATATCTGAGGAAAATTCCGAGATTCCAAATCTAGTTTTAATTGATGGTGGAAAAGGACAGCTCAAAGCAGCAGAAAGGTCGTTGCAAAGCGTTAGAGTAAAAGTGCCATGCGCATCTCTTGCAAAACGAAATGAGGAAGTATTTTTACCAAAAAGAAAGGATCCAATTGTCATTCCACGTAACAGCCCAGCACTAAAGATCTTGCAATATGCAAGAGATGAGGCACATCGTTTTGGTATTACATATAACAGGAATCTTCGTAAATTAAGTAAGATTGAAAACTAGTTTTTAAATTTTGATTATTTTAAAAAATAAAAAGATGATCGATGATTAGGGGTCATTTGGTAGATATATT
>DATBIP010000187.1:0-4035 GCA_036556885.1 Nitrosopumilaceae archaeon | reverse complement strand
GCATTCTGAGGTAGAGTTGGCTCCTAATCGGTTTGCACCGTGAACACTATTACAAGCAGCTTCTCCAGCAGCCCAGACTCCTTCAAGTTCTGTGGCTCCATCAATATTGGTATGAATTCCACCCATCATATAATGTGCTACAGGCCTCACATCCATAGGTTCTTGGGCTGGATCAACGCCTGAAAACTTGATTGAGATTTCTCTAATCCCCCCTAATTTTTCCTTGATAAGAGAGTCTCCCAGATGTCTTAAATCCAATTTCAAACACTTTACTCCAGTTTCGTTGTCAAAACCACGACCTTCGTTAATCTCAGTCATCATAGCTCTAGAAACAATGTCACGTGGAGCAAGTTCCATTTTACCTGCTGCATATTTTTTCATAAATCTCTCTCCAGCATTGTTAAGAAGATATCCACCCTCACCTCGAGCTCCTTCAGTTATTAAAATTCCAGATGGTAAGATTCCTGTTGGATGAAATTGTACAAACTCCATGTCTTTCAGTGCCATTCCTGCTCGATATGCCATATCGATTCCATCAGGCGTTGAAGAAAGTGCATAAGTTGTAAAGCTATAGATTCTACCAGCACCTCCTGCAGCTATTATCAAAGCCTTTGCTTTGATAGTATAGAATGTTCCACTTGAAAGTTCAATTGCGGTGATTCCTAAAAATCGTTGCCCATCATGAATAATGGAAGTTGCAAACCATTCATTAAAAAATTCAATATTATCGAATTTTTGACAGGTATCATACAGAGTTTGCATTTCAAAAAATCCTACCTTATCTGATGCATATGTTGCTCGTGGAAAGCTATAGCCTCCAAAGTTTCGTTGACCAATTCTTCCATCTTCTCTTCTTGACCAAGGCATTCCCCAATGTTCTAGCTGATAAACTTCTTTAGGCATCTCACGACAAAGTCTTTCTGCAACATCTTGGTCAGCCAAGAAGTCACTGCCCTTTATAGTATCATAGATGTGTGATTCAATTGTATCTCCTTCATCTTCAAAAAGAACTGCTGCTGTACCACCTTCTGCAGAAACTGAATGAGAACGCATAACTTGTACTTTAGAAATTACTGTGATCTTTATCTTGGAACTTTTTTTTGCAGCAGCAATAGCAGCTCTTAGACCCGCAAGACCAGATCCTACTATAAGCAAGTCGGATTCAATAGAATCAGTCATGTCCCTTCAACTTTGCTCTAAAGTTCGGTTAAATATGTATTCCATAAGATCGGCTTCGAATAAAATAATTAGAATTATTAATATATATCACTAGTGATATCTTTAGTGATGATTTCTGAATGGTTTCAAAGAGTTGGAAGCTCGATTCCAAGAGGTTTTTCAAGATATTTCATTTTAGACTTACTCAAAAAGAAACCACACACAGGAAAGGAGATTATTGATGCAGCTGAAAAACAGAGTGAGGGAATTTGGAAACCGTCACCGGGATTGATTTATCCTCTTTTAGGCAGATTATTAGATGAAGGATTAATTGAAGAAACTCAATCTGGAAAGTATCAGATTACTCGGAAGGGTAGATCTACTTCAGATGATTTAGAGTCTGTAAACGATATTGTTAAAAAACAACTCGATGTTCTGTTTAGACTTGGAAATATCGGACGATTTGTAGCAATGGATGTTTTGGAAAGAGTGGCTGCTTTAGGAACATTGCTTAGTTCTAACGTATCTAACATGACAAAGGAAGAGACTGCAAAATACAAAAAATTCCTGGAGTCTGAGCTTCGAAAGATGGAAAAACAAACTGGTATCAAAAAGGGTAAAGAGATCAAAATAGATTAAATCATAAATAATTCACTTAATCTAATTCAAGTATTGAATAGCATCAGACAATTATTAAAAAACAACAAACCGATAGTTATTCCAGGAGTTTTTGATGCAATAGGTGCTAAAATTGCTCAAATGGTAGGATTTGAGGCCATGTTTCAAACTGGATACGGTACATCTGCTACCCTGTTTGGGATGCCAGATTATGGTTTTATTGGTTCTACAGAGACAGTAGAAAATGCTCGCCGGATATGCAGAGCAGTAAATGTTCCTGTAATAATTGACGCAGATACTGGATATGGGAACGCTCTATCAGTGTGGAAATTAGTTAAAGAATTAGAGGCAGCTGGTGCTTCAGGAATGTTTCTCGAAGACCAGAGATGGCCTAAAAGATGTGGCCATATGCAGGGAAAAGAGGTTGTAAGAAAAGAAGAATATGCAGAAAAATTACAAGCTGCGCTTGATGCTAGAAAAAGTAAAGACTTCATAATTGTAGCAAGAACAGATGCAAGAGCAGTAGAAGGATTAGATAAAGCAATTGAACGCGGATTATATTACAAGGATATTGGGGCTGATGTGATCTTTGTTGAGGCTCCCAAAACAATTGAAGAGATGAAAAAGATTGGTAAATCTATCAAAGCACCATTAGTTGCCAATATGATAGAAGGTGGGGCTACTCCAATTAGCTCTGCATCTACGTTAAATAAAATGGGATTTAAAATTGTGTTATATCCATTGTCTGTTCTTTTTGCAAATACATTTGCATCGTTACAGATTTTAAAAGAACTTAGAAGATCTGGGACTACCACAAAGCTAAACAAAAACTTGGTTAGTTTTGATGAATTCAATAATATTGTTGAATTAGCTAAGTTTAGAAAATTAGAAAAGCGATATGATATCTCAAATAAAAAGAAAAAATCCAGGTAAAGAGACTTATTTTCTCTTTACTTCGATTTCAATTGTGGATACGTTTCTTGTCTTGCCGTCTTTGGACTCTAATGATTCAGAGCCGATTTTGATATCTCCAATTTGATATCCAGCATTTTCAGTTTTTCTTGAAATGATTTGTGCAACATCAACTGCGCGACCAATGCTCATTCCTCTTGCTTTGATGTTTACGGCAGGTAAGTTTGCCAGCTGAATTAGCGTTGATGTAACATACGCCATTAGTGGTTTTTTACCAATGTATATTGTGTCTCTGTTCCCAGTAGACTGTTTGCTTTCTGTAGTCATGCGAGAATGAAACATTAACGATAATTTAAATCTAAGATCGAGCATATTGCTCAAAATATGGATTTAATGAAAAGTTTTGCTTTCGGGATTAATTGAGAAATGAGTTTATCAGCCAAAAAAGTTGCTATGATTTTTGAGTTAGGAACTAAGGATGAAAAGATTTCCACTTTAGAATCTTTGGCAAATACCAGTGATCCTGAAATTATAAACAAGGTAATTTCCAAATTAGATGATTCTGATATTGAGGTAAGAGGAGAAGCATTTAGCTCATTAGTTCTTAATGAAAATAATATTTTAGAGTTCTTAATTCAAAATCTAAATTCAGAAAGTAAAAACATTAGAGGTTATTCTGCACTAGTTCTAGCTAATAGAAGAAATACTGATGCCATTTCAGAAATAATTAATCTTACAAAAGATCAGAGCGGAATGGTAAGAGCTTGTGCATTAGGAGCCTTAGGATATCTCAAAGCAAAACAAGCCAGCAAAGTAATTCATAGTTGTTTTTTTGATTCAAATCTAGAAGTAAAAAAAAGTGCTTTAAAGGCAGCAATTGATATTGGAGATAAAATAACTAGTGAAGAAATCAAAGAATTGTCAAAAGAAAAAGATCCTGAAATAGAGAAATTATTAGTTCAAATAAAAGTTAATTCTTAATTTCTATCCGTATGATTCGTATTTTACTTCAAAGCTTCCATCTGCACGTTTTTCGTGTTCGGTGACAAAGCCTTTTGGTCTCATATAGTCCATTACTCCATCAATTGTCCCTTGCCAACCACAGACGTAAAAAATGGTATTTTCCTTGGTAATTTTTTCTCCGACAAGTTCCTCCAATGGTGACAAACCTCCTTCTCTAGGTCTCAAAAATGTTTCAACTCTTCCTGTTTGACCCCCCCAAGATCTGTTAAACCATTCTTGTGGACGACTAATTGACGCTCTGTATTTGAAATTCCATTTATCTTTTCCTTTATCAAGACTATCGTATTCTAAATCAGTAAGCAGGTCTTTGTAACTAAGCTCATC
>DATBIP010000186.1:0-4661 GCA_036556885.1 Nitrosopumilaceae archaeon | reverse complement strand
GGGGATTTTGATACTGGCGGTATGCCTCGCAATCAAGACCTAGTATGGCTGAATTTGTGGAAGGAAAATGCTCCTAGCCTTAGAGAAAGAGCTACCACATGGAGAAAAGAGAACGCATTAACACGAATTGATAAACCAAGTCGCATTCAAAAAGCAAGAAGAGTAGGATACAAGGCAAAACAAGGCATTATAGTTGTTAGAATGCGCGTTGGAACTGGCGGAATGAGAAAAAAACGACCAAGAGCAGGACGAAGACCAAAAGCGTTAGGTGTAACAAGAATCAAAGCAGATGTAAATATGAAATCTGTTGCAGAGCGTAGAGTTTTAGAAAGATATCCAAACATGAAATTACTTGGGTCATATTATTTGTATAAAGATGGTATGTATTATTGGCATGAAGTTATTTTAGCAGATCCCTCTCATCCAAGTATATCTAAAGACAAAGAATTACGTAAAAGAGTAATTCCTGTATAGCTAAAGTTGAAACTAATATTTTCTTTGGTTGTTTTATTACTGATAACATGTCCTGTTGCGTTTGGACAGATTTCAGATAAAACAGGTTTCAAGCAGAATTTTATAATTGAAACTGGCGGATATGAATTTCCTGTTGATGTGACTTCAAGCTTTGATGTTCAAAGGCTAGAATTTAGTAGTGAGGATAAACGGTTAACTTTACACATTAATAGCGAAGTAGAACAAAATTTAGCAGAGATTCAAATTCCAAAAAATCTAACTAATGGTAACTTTACTTTTTTCCTCAATGATCAAGAAATCTACCCTATAGTGCAGACAAATAAAAAAATTTCTTTCATCACTGTAGAGTTTGAAGGCACAGGAATACACAAACTCGATATAATTGGTACTACATATCTTCCAGAGTTTTCTGACATCGCACCATTAATTTTATCTATATTACTAATTCCTATAATTTTTGTTAGGAAAATAAAGAAACTATCATTCAGCTAACAAGGATTTAATCAAAGGTTCTAGTCCACCAGTTTGTCCAAATGACACATCTCGTAGTATTCCTTTTCTATCAACAACAATTGTAGAGGGTGTTCCTTGGAGAGAATATTCCTCAAAGGTTTGAGCAGAATATTCCTTTGATTTCATGTAATCTTTTACTCTCTGGATAATCTGGTTTTTGTAATCTTCAGGATGGGAATCAAAATCAGGAATTTGATTATATATGAAATTTTTAATTCTAGATTCGCTAATTGGCTCTGCTTCTTTTACTAAATTATCCATTGCTACTGGGAAAGGTATCTTGTAGGGCAATTTGCTATCTTCTAGCTTTCCATATTGTCCAAGGGCTTCTTTTGTATCCCCAATTACCTCCCCTGTTTTTAGCAAAAGTTCTAGATTTTCCATAGTATTTTTATCAAAATCTTCAAAAGCAGTTGCAACCCCTAAGACAATTACTCCATCAGAACGATATTTGTTGTATATGTTAATGGCCTCTGGTATCCCATAAAGAAAACAGCCTGGACAATTTACTTGGAATACCTCAACTAGAACAACGTGGTCTTTTTCTTTATCAAAATTAGTTGGCAACCCTTGAACCCATTTAGAAACTTTGAGGTTTGGTGCCCTTTCACCTATTTTTACACTCATAATAATTTCGATTAGAAAATCTATTAAATAGATAACTATTTTGAAATTCTAGCTAATAGAATAATATAGGTGACAAAAAACTGCATTTGTAAAATGAGTGTAGTTACCACAGAAAGGCTAAGACTTTTTTCTGAAATGGAAGAAAAATATGAAAAAAAAGATGCCGATTATTTTGTAAAACTAATAGAACATGATGATTATGTTATACGCACACGTGCCACATGTATTTTAGTTGATCTAGGTGGAGAGGATAAGGTAAATCATGTTGCCAAAGTCTTAAAAAATGATCCAAATGAGTTAGTAAGGCACGAAGCTGCTTTTTCTCTTGGACAAATGGGTTATAGAAGTGGTGTAAAACCACTTGAAGATGCAACAAAAAATGACCCCAGCATGTTTGTACGACATGAAGCTGCAATAGCACTTGGAGTAATTGGCTCAAAAGAGGCTATTCCAACACTTGAGGAAGCACTAAAAGATCCCGACAAACCAGTAGTAGAGTCTGCAATTGTTGCCTTGTCAAATATTGATTTTATGGATAAATTAAGTAAAAATGAAAAATTTGCAAAACTAACTGGCGGCTAGAGAGCAATTACACTACTTTCTTGATGTGTTGTCTCAAACTTGTAGATTTGTTCTACAGTAGAATCATCAAAGATTTCAGCATCATGTGAGATTATAATAAACTGCATTGGCATCTGAATATTTGTTAGGTTTGATAACTGAGACAAAACTCCAACTAATGCCTTTCTATGCTCAGAATCAAGATGAGTTGTGGGCTCATCAAGAATCATCAAGTTAAGGTTTTGTGAACCAAGCAAGCTTGCCATACCAAGTCTTAATGCCAGTGCAACACTTACTTGCTCACCCCCGCTAAGTGATTCCAGATCTAAAACTTCATTATTGGAATAACACATGATCTCAACATCTCGAGTTTTTTCAGTAAGAGATATTCTATGAATTTTTGTATTTAGTAAAGTAAGATATTCAGTTGCTTTGGCAGATATTGTACCAAGTGCCCATGATCTCAGACTTGTTGCAACAGGTCCGTCTCTGCTGTAAACATTTTCTTCTATTGCACTAATCTCTTTTGAATAATCTCTAACAATTTTAAGCTCGGATATAGTATTATTAATCATATTGCTCTGGCTTTCTGCTTTGCTAATCTTCTCAGTAACTGCACCTAATTTTTGGTCAATTTGTGAAAGAGTAGTTTGTGTGTAATTGATAGATTCTTTGAGATTTGCAAATTCAATTTCATTAAATCCTTTTGTTTCATTTTCCAGCTGAGAAATTGAATCAAAAAGCATTTTTGCATGAGAGTCAAGCTCTGCTACTCCGACTAAATTCCCAGATGTAATCGCAGTAGGGGCGTTTCTGACATTTTCTTTCATTAACTGCACTTCTTTTTGGATTTTTTTCAATTCGTCCTCATCTTTAATAGAATGGGCTCTAAGTATTGCTTCAGATGATTTCGTATTTTGAATCTTTTCAGAAATCTCAATACGCTTTTTGCTGTATAGTTTTCTGTCTTGTTCTAATACACTAATTTGATTTTCTATTGTAATTATCTCTTCTCTGAGATGTTTTTCTTGAAAGAGTGGATTTAATTTGTCTACTAGAGAATCACATACCGGACATTTGTTATCTTTGAGTTGAAGCTTTGCAGCTAACGATTGTTTTTCTTCTAGTGATGCCTTTTTGTTTGTTAATTCCTGAATTTTTTTCTGAACCATTTCTACTTCCACTTCAATTTTTTTGAATTCAGCTTCTAACTCAGTCTTTAAAGCTAGATATTTGAAACATCCTTCACACTCACGGATTTTACGCTCTTTTTCATCAATTTCGTACCTAATTTCTTGTATGGCCTTTTTTGCATAAGCAGAAAGTTCTTTTTTACGTGATTCTAGATGATTAATCTTATCAATCTTTGGTGATTCGATTTCAAATTTTTTCTTAAGAGAAACAAGTTCATTTTCATATTGCTGTTTTTTTGTAAATAATTCTTCTTTGAGAGGGATCGCATCTTTTAACTCCTCTTGATATTTTTTCAAATCATTAGTTAAAATTTCAATATGTGTGTCATCATATCCAAATTTTTCTCTAATCTTTTCACGAAAGTCTTTGTTAATTATTTTCATTGCTTTTGCTGCAATGTCTAGCTTGTCAATTCCTATTATAGCATTTAATAATTCCTTGAACTCCTTCGGTTTTGTTTTAATTATTGAATTAAGCTCGCCTTGCTGTACAATGGATGCAATTTTCAATTTTTCATAGTTTAATCCAATTTTTTTTTCTATTTCAGATGTCATTGATTCTCCAAATTGTTTTCGTTCTCCAGCTGCAATTTGCACCCACTCCCCATTAACTTTCTCAGAAAATTGTGCTTCTAATCCTCCTTTGAGGTCAATCTTTCTTTCGACTCTGTACAGCTTTTCATTAATATTAAAAGTCACTTTGATATATGCTTGATTCATTCCACGTTTGATTAATCCTTTGTTAGATTTTCTTGTATGTTGTCCAAACAAAGCAAATGTAATTGCATCGATTATGCTTGATTTTCCAGCACCATTATGTCCAACAAATACAGTAACACCATTATCAAATTCTAATGTAGTATTAGAATGTGATAGAAAATTTCTAAGCTCTACTGATGTGATCAATTATTTTTCTCCTTTTTGTATTTTTCAAAATTCTCAACCAGAATTAGACCTGCCTCTTTGATTTGTTCAGTTGATAATAACGGCAGTAGCTCTTTTACTGCAAAGCTTGCAAGCCGTTCTGAGCCAAGAGAATCGATTGCAAGATTGAATAGTTCCTCATCAATAATGTTAGGTCTTTCTAAGTAGATGGACGAATCACTTTTCTTATTTACTACTCCCCAAAAACATCTCAGAGATAGGGAATTTAGGCGTGAAACTTGATTCTGTATATGATCTGTTTCTATCTTGTCTCCTTTGATCTTTAGCTCCACTATCGGCTTGCGCTGAAAATTAGCTAGTTTTTCTGAAATTTCTTGTATTGACTTTGCAAGATCATCATAAGATACT
>DATBIP010000185.1:0-2506 GCA_036556885.1 Nitrosopumilaceae archaeon | reverse complement strand
AAGGCTCTATAATTAATCCAAATGGCATTAAAACTGCCAGTCTGCTTGAATACAAGAAAAAGAAGGGCTCAGTTGTTGGCTATCCAGGCAGCAAGACAATATCTACTGAACAATTACTCACAACAAAATGTGATATTCTAGTTCCAGCAGCACTTGAAAACCAAATTAACGCAAAGATTGCAAATAACCTAAAATGTAAAATTATTGCCGAAGCAGCAAACGGCCCAACTCTGCCTGAGGCTGATCCTATCATTTACAAGAAAAAGATAACAGTAATTCCTGATATCTTGGCAAACTCTGGTGGAGTATGCATATCATACCTTGAATGGGTACAAAATAACATGGGCTACTATTGGACATTTAACGAGGTTGCAAAGAAAATGGAGGATCACATTACTCGAGGTTTCAGAGATACATACGAGCTTTCAAAGAAACACAAAGTTGACATGCGACGTGCTGCAATGGTTTTGGCAGTAGGTCGTGTTGTTGAAGCATTCAAAAGCAAAGGCCTCTGGCCTTAGAGATTTTATTTTAGAAAGGATTCGTAGTAACTCAAATCTTCAATAAAACGTATTTTTCCTTTTGTAATTGAGATAAGTTTTCTCTTAAATGACAAATCAATTCTTGTGCGACGCTCTAACTGCTGAACAATTTTTGAGGTGAGATACCTTCCTTTCCTATCTCCATCCAAAAGAATAATCAAGTTACTATCTGAAACCGAGTCGACAAATTTGCTCAATCCTCGGAATCTATGAAATTCTAAAATTTTTCCTGATACCCCAATACTCTTTAATGCCTCAGAGTCACGCTTTCCTTCGACTATTACTGCACTATCAACCTTTGAGTTAAGTGATACAACGAAATTTTTGAGATCCTGAATTTCTTGCTCTGAAACCTTCATAAAATTATTATCACTTTGAGATATTAAGCAGTTTTGTATAATGACCAAAGCTCTCGTACTACAAAATTCAAAAATAGAATCCATTGGTACTCTAGGTAATCTATTAGAATCTGATGGCTTTAGACTGCAAACCGTTTATGCAAAAAAAGAAAAAATTCCAACAGATGATTTTTCCCTTTTGATTATTCTAGGAGCAGCTGAGAGCGCAAACGATAACCTATCTTATCTACTCGATGAACAAAAATTGATTAGAAAATCAGTGGAGAAAAAAATTCCTGTTTTAGGAGTTTGTCTTGGCTCACAGCTTATTGCAAAGGCTTTTGGAGCAAAGGTGTTTCCTGGTTCAAAAAAAGAAATTGGCTTTTTTAACGATATTGAAATTGACAATAATTCCAAATTATTTTCTAGAATTTCAAGTCCAATGACTGTTTTTCATTGGCATGAAGATACATTTACGCTTCCAGATAATTCAACAAGAATCGCACATTCAAAAAATTATCCAAATCAAGCATTTCAATTAGAGAGTGCTGTTGCTTTACAGTTTCATTTAGAAGTTGACAAGGATTTAGTTGAGTTGTGGTTAGATAAGACCAAAGATTCACTCAAAAAAATACCTTACATTAATCCAGATAAAATTCGAGAAGACATTTACGAAAAACTTCCACTGGTCAAAAATAATATGGAAATTTTTTACAAAAATTTTAAAACAACACTCAAGCTTTAAACTAGTTCAATCATAATTTTAGAATTTAAAAAAAGAAAAAAGAGGTTAGTTACTTCCAATAACGAACACTACGTTAGCTGTGGTAGTGACATCTTGATCAGAAGTAAATACCTGGGTTGGAGCCATTTTTGCTGATTCATCATACATTGCAAATCCCCCACTGTAAACTGGCATTGGGTACGGGATTGCAAACTCTGATAGTGAAACGCTTTTGACGCCAATTATAGAGTGGTCTAGTGGCACTAGTGCCTTTTCGGCTTTAGATTTTGCGTTGATTATTGCCTTTTCTAAAAGGTCATCTTTTATCTTAAGATGAGTCTCTGGGGAAAGTGTAAAGTATACACTGTCTACTCTATTGGCACCTGCGCTTACCGCATTGTCTATAATTGATGCTGCAGTGTCTAGCTTTTTGGTATCCACACTTAGAATGTTAGATACTCTGTATCCGACTAGATTCTGTGTGTATATCTTAGTAAGCTCGTCATAGTGTTGGTCGTATACTGGATAGATGTTCAATGATGACGTGCTTAGCTCAGACTCGATGATTCCTGCCTTTTTGATTGCCTCAATTACTGAGCTCATCAGTTCAGAATTTTTCTGTAGTGCTTCGCTTGCAGTTTTTTCCTGCGTCTCTACTCCAAATTGTATGTGGAGCAAATCAGGCTCTACCTTTGTTGTTGCAGTACCTGTAACAGAGATGGTCTTTTCTCTTGATGGAAAGGCCGTCTCCTCTTGTGCGTTAGCCTCGCTGTTTAACAGAGAGAGCAGAGTCACAGACACTACAAGTACTGCAGTGATTGTTGCGACGAATTTTATGTTTTTCATCATCGATAATACAAGATTTTTGAAAATAAGGTTTGATTAAATTACAATTTAACCAG
>DATBIP010000184.1:0-6432 GCA_036556885.1 Nitrosopumilaceae archaeon | reverse complement strand
TGGAGACAATCAATGTTTTATTGTCAAAGACTCTGATGAGGTATTGGTATTCCTTAGAAATGCTGATCGCCCTACAAAAAATGCTTTTGCATTTTGGACAGACACTACCTCTTTGATGAATTCCATGAAAAAACTCTTTGATTTTTCTTGGACAAATTCTCTTCCATTAGATTTTGAAAGGTTTTTGGAAAATAAATATAATTGAAATTCTAAATTATTTGTAAAGTATAATTCATCAATCAAGGATAAATATGAGAAAACGTTCGCTTTAGAAGATGCGCCTAGATAGAAAATCACACGTACTTCTTTTATTAGGAATTATTGCCTCAATCGTATTTTCTACAAACTACTCATATGCACAATCTTTACTGGATTTATCCTGTACTGCTTGTATTACAATATCTGATTCAAAATCTCTGGCAATTCACAGAGAACTCAATTTTCCTATTATTCTATGGGATAGCAATTTTGAATATGCCTATGACCATAATTCAATAATTACAATTAACGGTCACGCTAAACTCAACAACCCTGATTTTCCTATCACGATTACTGTTTCCGACCCCATAGGAAATATCATTACAGTTGACCAAATAATGCCAACACCAGATTCTGATTTTCAACTCACATTTAACACAGGTAGCCCATTATGGAAAAAAGATGGATTGTATGTCATAAAAGCTCAAGGTGGTCCTGCCAGTACTATTTTCAAAACAAGTGTTGAATTATCAGGTGCATCTCCAAGTGGTGTAGAATGTTCTGCAAACGAATTGGACGCAGATGGTTATTGTATCCCATATGAGATCACCGGTGCAACTGTTTCAAGTGTGTCGCTTGACCAACAAAGTAAATCAATTGTAATAATGTTGAGCTACTCAGATGCAGGTACACTTACAATAAAACCTTCTACTGATATCATACAAGGAATATTTCTGGTTCTAGTTGATGGTGAGGAATCAAACGATGTGACCATAAACGGCAATGAAGTAACTATCATGTTTCCAGAGGGTTCCGAACAGATTGAAGTCATTGGTACCTTTGTGATTCCAGAGTTTGGACCAATTGCCATAGTGATTCTTGGAATGTCTATCATAGGAATAGTTTTCATGACTGGACGATACAAAGGACTTAGATTTCCAAAAATCTAATTCTTTATAACTTAGGTATAAGATAGATGTCCAATTTTTCACATCTGAAATAGCCAGCTTGTCTTTTACAAATGGAATGGATAATTGTAAATGATTGAAAAAATAGATTTCTTAAAAGTTAAGTAGTTTTATTGTGTTAAAAAAATATGGTATTACCATTAGTTGATGAAGATAAGCCCAAATGCTTTTTGTGTCATGAGGGGTTTGATAATATTGAGAAGCTTCGTATCCATCAAAACTTGATTCATAAAGAGTATTTTGAATTCCATGAAAAAAACATAAGAAGAGAACCTGCACCTGGCGATGTTACTGTGTTTTAGTGTATTTTAGTTCCTTTATTCGGGATTTGAGAATTTCTTTTGCCATTTTTTTGCTCAAATTAGCAAGATCATAATCACGGTCAATTTCTAAAGCTTTTTTAAAATATTCTAGAGCATCTTCAGTTTTGTTTAGTTCACCTAATGATAATCCCTTGTATGCCAAAGCTACGGTACATCTTTTATCAATTTTTAGAGCCCTATCATACAATCTAATAGCTTCGTTGTACTTTCCCAGAGAATGTAATGCAGAACCTTTGTTAATTAATCCATCAAGATCATTTGGATTAATCTTGATAGCTTTATCGTAAAATTCAATAGATTTTTTTAATTTTCCAAGATTTTGTAATGTTACACCTTTGTCAATTAGTGCTCGAATGTTTTTTGGATCTTCTTTTAAGACTTTATCATAACATCGTAAAGCCTCAACATACTCTCCATTTTCACTTAGATCAAATGCATTATCAAGTAAATCCATAATTTTTTTCGTCATAATTTTATAATTAAGATTTATCTGTAATATAGGTTGACAGTTAGTTAATAGTGAACTTCAAATTATAGTGTTATCATCAGGAAGCTGTTTTGTCTCTTGGATCAAGTTCCAATGATTTGTTAAAACATTCCATAGCCTCATCATAACGCCCCATACTTCGCAAGGCAACCCCTTTGTGATTCCAAAGTTCTGGGTCGTTTTGATTAGATAGTAACGCTTGATCAAAAAAATTTAGTGCATCCTCAAATTTACCTTCTTTAAGTAATCTAGATCCTTGTTTTACGAGTTCCTCAATTTGATTCATTTTGAGTTAAAACGCTGTTCGTTTGTTTTAAACATACTTGTCTTAAAAGATAAAAAAATGAAATAATTTTTAGGAAAAATGTCATTAAACATACTCATAGCTGAAGACAATGATTTTACTGCTTTACAGTATAATCGGATTCTAGAAAAATTTGGTCATAAAGTGGTTATTGCTAAAGATGGGGAAGAGTGTTTAAAAAAATATAATGATGAAAAGAAAAAAAACGATTACAAAATGCTCGGAGATGGCCCATTTGATGTGGTAGTTTTAGATCAGTCAATGCCAAAAAAATCTGGAAAAGAGGTAGCAAAAGAAATTCTAAAGAATACACCAAATCAGAGAATAATTTTTGCCTCAGCTTATGCATTAGGGCGAGAAAGTGAAACCACGCCAAACTTTAAGGAAAATGTGGAATTCTTACAAAAGCCATTTTCATTGGTAAAGTTTGTCAGACAGGTTGGAAATTAATCAAAATACTCTGAAAACTATTTGATGAATTTGGTACAACTACATGCTAAAACTAAACATGTTTCTAAATTTCTAATATGATCATTTAAGGAGTGTTGACATGAGGAATTTTTACATTTGCGCCTTTCAATTTCACGCTTTATGATGTTTTGAGCAATTGAGTTTGCCTGCTCTTTTGTATAATTTTTCTTGTCTACATAGTAATGTACGATTTTATTGTAAAGCAAATCAGGATCAAATGCTTTTTCAATCAAATTGATTCCTCCTTGAACTAAAGAAACACATTAAGAATGATAGGTCTTGGAGGAATATATGATTTATTTTAAAGAATTTTCTATCGAGGTTAACATATGAAGCATATAATTTTGATTATATTGATTGCTGTGTCTTTTAATTTTGCACATCAAGCATTTGCACAAGTGGATTCATCAAAAAATCCAGATGAGCTTTTAATAAGCGACATTGATTTGATTATCATATTTACTGGCTTTATTGCTTCAGTTATAGCCATTTTTCTTTATTTAGCACGACATCAAATTCTTCGAAAAAAATTAGAGTATGATATGAAAGATTATGAATCAAAAAAGAACAAAGATTATGAAAAATATCATTCGGATTGGGCAGGAGATGAGGTAATTGGCAGCAAGAGTTTTTCAAAAGATGACGAAGAATTTAGAAAGCTCAAACAATATTCAAATTTTCCAGATTATTATAAGATTCTAGGAATTTCAAAATATGCCACACAGAATGAAATAAAAAACCAATTTAGACGTCTAGCAAAAGAGTGGCATCCAGATAAAAATCCAGATCCAAAAACTAAAGAAAAAATGGCCGAAATAAACAAGGCATATGAAGTTTTATCCGACAAGGAACGACGAAGTAACTATGACAAATATTTTGACACTATGTGAGTTTTAAGAATCTGTTCTAATAACTATCATGTTCAATTCTATATATGATGAGCTTTTCATGCTATTAGTTAGATATACAAAAAAGGTTACATTTTTTTGTGAGTTTTCAACAGGAACGCTTGTAGTAATTTTTAGTTCTTGAAACTCTGTGTTAGGCCCCAACATACTTTTAGACAATAAAGGCATGATCGAAAAATCATTCACAGTTGCTTTGATTTTGAAATTAAAAGTATCAGAAAAATAAACGCCACCTCTAACAGTGGGTTTACTAAGTGGGGTAGATGATTTTATGATAGTTACATTATCTAGATTATATTTGACATTTTCAAAATGAATCAGGAAATCTAATTTAAGGGATTTTTGAATTTCAATAATTTTTGATAAAAACTTCTCATCTAGTAACAAATTATGAGTGATTATTTTTTAGGTGTATAAATAGAATATAGACCATTTGCTGTTCAATCCAGCGAAGCTATCTCTCAAATTATGGATTCAGAGATAGTTTCTGTGAAAAAGAAGAATTTCGTAGAGGCTTTAATTGTTTTTTCAGTGATGACTGGCATACTATTACCTGTTAGGCTATTTTTTGTAACTTATGTTTCGACTGAATGGTATGGCTCTTTTGGTATAATTTCTGCTATTTCTGCCTTAATGATTATACTAACTAAAAAAGGCAAACTTGGAAGATTTGGACAGATGTTTGAACGCCAGATTAACAAATTACAAAAAGGCAAACGTGCAAAAATAATTTATGGCCAATCGATAGTTTTCCTATTAATTTTAGGAGGAACTATTTTTGCAATTGAGCAGGGTAACTCAGTCTATGCAGATTTAAAAAATCAACTATTAGAAGAACATAAGGAATTTTCAGAACCTGAACAAATTCTAAAAAAAGTAGACGAAATGCAGGCACAAGATTGGCTTTATGGAATAATTGGTATGTTTTTAGCTATTTTCTTTGCATTTCCACAACTATCTGCAGTTCTTGCTGTCTTAAATGATAGTTTAGATGGATGGGTTCTACACTTTTACACAGTAGCCTTTGTGGAATATTTAGAATTATTTGGAATTCTGTTATACTTTAGATTCTCTTTATCCAAAAAAAATACCACAAAGTCTTCAATTAACAATGTATCAAAGAATTAGGAAAATATCAACTGAAAAGCCACATCTTTAAAAACCAGAAACATGATTAGGATCCAGTGCAAATTATTACAGATACTCAACACTTAAGAAATGAAATAAGTAACTTGGCTGCACTCATGGGTTTGGAAAAGCCATGTTATTCTGAGATGTTAGATTTTACAATTGATTTATTTGAAAGTCAGGGACTTGGAATGGATTATTATGGGTATCATAACATAGAGCATGAATTAGAGGTTACTTATGTTACTTTAATTGCAGCCAACTGGAAGAGTGGTCTTAATCCAATTAACCAAGAGGATCTAAAGTATCTTTACACTGCTGCACTTTTCCATGATTTTGATCCTGAAAAAAGCGTAGACAAACCTCATGAAGATAGTGTGATAAAATTTCTCTCTGAGAGTGAAACACTAAAAAGATTTCTTGATGATGCTGAGCTTGATCATAACATTATAAAAGCACTAATTTTACGAACAACCTTTCCTTGGAAAGGAGTGTTAAAAGAAAATGCTGAGCAGCAAATAAAAAAATGTTTTGAAGATAGCGAAATTACAAAAAATGATTTAGAAAAGCAAGACCATTACATGAGGCTGGGATGGTTTTTGTCAATAGTTGATAGAGTAAGTGGATATGCATTAGGAGATTTTAAAAAAGGGATGGATATGGCGAAAAAGAACGCACATGCACTAGCTTGGCATCCATCATTGATTGTGCAGCGATCGGTTGCATATTTTGAGGATCTGCTAAATAATGAATCGGAGATGTGTGAACGAGTGCTAAGCTCTTTGCCTAAACATATGAGAAAAAACTTTATGCATAATGTATTATCATTTTTGAAGCTTCGGCAGCAAGAAATTCAAATCCATGCAGATTTTGTTTATGATAATTTGAGGATTATTCCAACAATAGAACCAAATACTAAGAGAACAGATAAGGAATTTTTAAAATCTCTTCAAGAGATTTATGAAGAATTGCCAATGCCTTTACAATTTACAAAAGAAAATTTTGAGGAATCAATCAGAGATCCGAATACAATTCTTAGTACAATTAGATTAATTGATTCAAATGGCCCAATAATTGGATTTGCAAAGGGCGCGCCTTTAGAAAATTATGAAAAATTAAAAGGCAAAGTCAATGATGAAAACTTTGGAAAAAACAACACTATATTTTTAGAACCAATTGCAATTAAGATGGGTTATTGGGGGCATCATGGAGGAAGTGAATTGCGACATTTATTTACATTGCAATCCCACTCAAAACGATACAAATACCAAACTAGTTTTGCTCTTCGAGATGTGATTAATAAAAGAACGCAAAGTCATGAAGGAGCGAAGTTTGTCACACAATTTAATCCGGAAAGATGGGATTATTACAGAATAGAACTATAATCCCTGATTTTTGCTATAATATCATCCAATTATAGGCAAGGTAATTAGGGCATTAGGAACTAATAGCATATCCAAATTTTCAAAATCATGTTTCATAGTCAAATGCCTCTTTCATATTTTTTTCTGGAATCATTTTTGAGTCTTTTATAATCTGAGGAGATTTGGAACCAACGATAATAATTTTACATTTTTTAAGAACACTGGCAACAAAGAATGCTCCTGCTCCCCAGCTTTGAAGTCTCTACTTGTGTTTAATATTT
>DATBIP010000183.1:0-3847 GCA_036556885.1 Nitrosopumilaceae archaeon | reverse complement strand
CAATTAAAACTTCTTAATCCATTTCCTGCAGAGTATGTAAAATCACTCATAAAAAATGTAAAAACCATCATCGATATAGAAGCAAATCATACTGGCCAGCTTGGATCTTTGTTTAAACAAAATATAGGAAGAGATGTAGATCATTTCATACTAAAATACACAGGAAGATCCATGACTTGTACAGAAATTTATGATTCTTTAAAAAAGATTTTAGAAAACAAGGCCTCAAAACGGGAGATTTTATCACATGGCGCTTAAGCTTTCTGACTATAAGACAGAGGTTCACAATGACTGGTGTCCTGGATGTGGAGATTTTGGAATTGTAAATGCTATACAGATGGCACTAGCTGAAATGAATATTCCTAGACACAAAGCAGCAATATTTTCTGGTATAGGATGTTCTGGTAAGACTTCACACTTTATCAACACATTTGGAATCCACACCTTACATGGAAGAGTTTTGACTTTTGCTCAAGGTGCAGCAATAGCAAATCCAGAAATGACTATAGTAGCAGCAGGTGGAGATGGAGATGGTCTAGGAATTGGCGCAGGTCATTTTGTAGCTGCTGGTCGCAGAAACGTGGACATGACATATATTATTTTTAATAATGGAGTGTATGGACTCACTAAAGGACAAGCTTCTCCAACTCTAAAATTAGGCGAGAAAACAAAATCCTTACCATCGCCAAATACAAACTACAATGTTAATCCAATTGGGTTGGCAATTGCAAGTGGATTTACATTTGTTGGGCGTGGTTATTCATATGATGTAAGACAATTAAAAGATCTAATAATTGCTGCAGTAAAACACAAAGGACTTGCGTTTTTAGATGTTTTACAGCCTTGTCCAACATACAACGATATTAACACTAGAGATTGGTATGCTGGAACAGACATTACAGACGAAGCTGCAATAGAAACACATTCAAGAATATACAAATTAGAAGATACTGGCTATGACCCTGTAGTACATTATGAAGCAGAATCAGAATTAAATGAAAAATTATCTCAAGCCCTAATCAAATCTCTTGAATGGGGAAACAAAATACCGACTGGAATATTTTATAAAAATGAGATTATTACTCATTATAGTGGAAGGATAGTAGATAAAATTCCTAATTACCTTGAAAATCCTCCATCCCGCCAAAAAATTTCCTCTCACGGCAAACCTATTACTGATGTTTCAGCAATTTTAGATTCATTACAGGTTTAAAAAAGCCTCAAGAAACACCTAATGAATTATTAGCAAGTTTAGTCACAGTTTACGCTATCATTGAATCTAACCGAAGTAAACAAAATATTTAGAAAATCTATAATCAAGGGATACTTTGAGCCTGAACTTCTAAACCTTGATTTTAAAAAATCTAATGTAAAACACCCCACGATACGGGACGATGGTCTTATGCAATCAAATCTTTTACATGTTTTTTTTGATATAGATACTGGCTCAGATTATCCAGATGGAGATGAATGGTTTATTGTTGATCTTTTATTTCCATACAGTATCAAAGTCCCAGATTCAATTAAAGGCCCTGATTATTTTACGACAATTGCAATTGAAGGCGACAAAAATTATTGGCATCATAGAGAAATGATTCGATTCAAGTATGGAAAATCAAAAAAACTTTTAGAGTCATTAAAATTCTTAGAAACTAAATACAAAGATCTCCATGCAATGCTTGAACCATTAGAAAAAGATCTCAAGTAACTAACTTCCAACCACTTCCAGAAAAAACAAATTTGTTGTTCTTTACTATGGCTGTGTTTAATCTCCATCTTGCAGCTTCTGGATCATAATGATAGATTACTTCAGTAACATCTTTTGGTAATTTTTCAGGATCAAGATGATACGGTAGTAATTCAAGTACAAAATCAATTTTTTCAACTGCATTATTGAACCAATGACTATCTTCAGAATCTAACATGAATCTAATATTTGGTGTACCACTAAAACTAAGATCAATTTTTAATGCATTACCACTACCCCGTCTTCTTTTCATCTCTTTGAAAATTGCTTTTACTTTTTCCCATCTTTTATAATCAAACCATTTGAAAAATTCTTCATTAAACTCAAGTGGAATTGGTACATTTAACATGCTTACAAAATCAGGTTCTGTTTGTTCTAATTCTTCTTGATTTACCTGGAATCTATCCTTGAATATACCATAAATTACTTCAATCTCCCATGGGGATATTCCATAATATTTTAGATAAGTAACTAGCGAATCCAAAGTAGCTTAATATTTTAAAAATTATAATTAAAGGTTCTATTATTTGGAAATTTTTTTGGTAATTTAATAGAGAAATTAGAGACCAAATTAATCCAAATTAAGATAATTTCACGTTTATTGCATGCGGGTGATATTGAATCTCAGTTTGCTTCTTGCATACTGGGCAACTTAATCGCAAGGCTTGACCGCATACAGGACATTCTTGGCAGCTTGTGCATGGTGCCATTTCGGTCCCGCAATTTCGACATGACTCTATTCTCATATTCCAACTTGACAAAATTGACATATTAGATTGGGTCAGGAGCATTGATGACCAGTCATAATCCATTATGACCACATTCTATCAATATCCTATTTCATACTATAACCATGAAAACACAAACACTACAAAGCACAACCCACAGTATCTGGGATAAAATGGTACACGCCAGTTTCCGCAAAGTCATTGCCTTTGACCTTTTGTTTATGGGTCTTGGCATTGGAGTCGGAGTTGGCATCGGAGCATTCCTAGTCTCCTAGGAATCTCATCTTCTTTTTTATTCTAGATAGAATAGTGATTTTGTAATGGTTGACCTTTATGAGAAATCAGCAGAACACTTTCTAGAACTGGCAAGCTCTCAAAGATTACAAATTCTGTTTAAGCTATCTGAGAAAAAATTAACAATTACCGAATTAGCCAAGGAGCTTGGTTCCACAAAGCAAGAGGTTCACCGGAATTTCGTGCGCTTGGAGGAAGGTCATCTAATTGAAAAGGACGTTGATGGAAACTATTCTCTAACCACCTTTGGTAAAACAATGTGCATACAGGTACCCTCGCTTGTATTTTTATCACAAAATATGAAGTATTTTGAGGATCATGATTTTTCTGATGTTCCAACAAAATTTATCATGAGATCAGGTCAACTTGCTGGTGGAAAATACATCAAAGGAGTCGTAAAGATACTTGAACAATGGAAATCAATCTACAAAAATGCTGATGAATACATCTATGAGGCATTAAATGAAGTTCCTTTAGATCTTATAGAACCTCTGGTAAAACGAATTAAAAGTGGAATAAAATTGCACTATATCTTTTCAGAGTCTGCTATTGTTCCACAAGGAAGAAAAGAACTCTTAAAAAAACTTGAATTTGATAAACTAATTGAAAAAGGACTTGTTGAGAGAAAAATGAAAGACAAGATTCAAACCGTTGTGGTTCTCAATGAAAAAGAGGCTTGCGTTTTATTTCCAAATAAAGAAGGAGAAGCGGACATTAGTGAAATGTTTTATGGAAATGATCCAATGTTTCATGAATGGTGTCTTGATTACTTTAGATACTGCTGGTATGGCTCTGATATATTTCAGGAAAGTAAATTAAAAGAATAGTATTGGAGAATTTTTTAATTCTCTAGTATTGCTCTTAGCATCCAAGCAGTCTTTTCATGCTTTTCCATTAACTGCGTAAGAAAGTCTTCAGTTCCTACATCCCCACATTTGTCACCACATACTTGTATGTCATTTCTTAGATTCCTAACTACTGCTTCATGGTCTGTAAGCAAATTTACCATCATTTCACTTGCTTTAGGATATTTTCCGGGATGCTCATTTAGTCTTGTCATTTTGCTAAACTCACTTAG
>DATBIP010000182.1:0-5355 GCA_036556885.1 Nitrosopumilaceae archaeon | reverse complement strand
TAACTGTGGGAATCATTCCTCAAAACGACGCATCCTTTGCAAACGAGTACTGTGATATTGTAATTCCAACTGGTATGGGACACACTAGAGATTTTCTCACCGCACTTTCTGGGGACGGTGTGATTGTAATCGGTGGAGGTTCTGGCACATTAACCGAGGTGTGCGCGTCTTATGTGCACAAAAAACCAATTGCTGCACTGAGAAATTCTGGCGACGTTGCGTCACAATATGCTGATACATATCTTGACCACAGAAACAAAGTAAAAATTGTCGGCGTAGATTCTCCAAAAGAGGCAGTCAAGTATATCCTAGCGCAAATTAACTCATGGAAATAAGCAGTGGGTCTGGCTCGTAAAACTGTCCATGTTTCTCTGCAAGCTGTTTTAGCTCTTTTACAATTTTTGACATGCCGTATTCCTTTGCAGTTTCAAATAACGGCTTTTTAAGACCTAGGCCAAGACTTGCAGCCTTTTCAATTTCTGCAATATCACTTGCCTGTTTTGTAACTAGCCATGCTGCGTTGTTTAAAATGTTTGCAAGAATCTGTATTGGGTCACACTTTTCTGCAAGCTCTTCAGATAGTGCCACGCGTTCATACTTTTCATCCGAATACTTGTAAAAACCCTCTCCAGATTTTTGTCCAAGCTTTTTTTCATTGTACAGCTGCTCAATCTTTGGATGTGGTCTGATTACCTTTTTGTCTCTTTGATGCATCTCTATTGTTGCCTTGTGAATTACATCCATCCCTGTAAAGTCTGCCAGCTCAAATATTCCCATAGGAAATCCAAGCTTAAATTTTACAGCAGAATCAATTTCGGTTAGTTGAGTACCTTGTCTGTCCATGACATAACATGCTTCATGAACTAACGGTATGAACAATCTGTTTACAATAAACCCCGGGACATCCTTTCTACATATTACAGGCTCTTTTTTGACAGACCTGACATAATCTTCTGTCATTTTTAGTATGTCTTGACCAGTTTTCTTGCCTGGAATGATTTCAACTAGCTTCATTAGCTGTGGGGGATTGAAAAAATGAATACCGATGAACTTTTCAGGTCTTTTTGTAGTGTCTGCAATTTCTGTTATTGGTAGAGTGCTAGTGTTTGATGCAAAGACTATATCTTTAGCAGCAACGCTTTCTAGCTCAGAGTACACCTTCTTTTTTAAATCCATAATCTCTGGAACTGCTTCTATGACCAGATCACAGCCTTCTACTGCTTTTTTTAAATCAATTACAGGTCTTATTCTAGAAAAAATCTCGTCTGCTTGATTCTTTGAAATCTTTTCCTTTGAAACAAGCTTGTCAAGACTCCATTTTATTTTCTCCATTGCTTTGTCCAAGAATTGTTGCTCTATATCTCGCAGTACAACATTATACCCAGACATTGCAGAGACCTGGGCAATACCGTGGCCCATTATGCCAGAGCCAAGCACTGTAATATTTTTAATTCCCACAAACCACGAGTCATCAACATCCTTTATAATGATTGCAGTTTCCAACTGTTTTTTTAATTTCTAGATAAGACCTTACAATCTAAAGAAACTAACTCCATCTAAAACAAATTTTATACTCACAAGAATAATTGCAATTAATACTATCTTTCTAAACAAATCCTGATTAATTCTGCCAACTATTTTTCTGCCTAGGTAAGAGCCAGCTGCTGCTAGTCCAATTAAAACTGGGATATAGTAATAGAACTGCTCATCAAGAAAACTCTGCGAAATGTACACTGGAATTCTTGTGGCATCTGTCACTAGAGCAATAGATGCCGCAGTAGCAATGTAGGTAAATTTTTCCAAGTTAAACCCAGTAAGAAAAGACGCTCTGAGTGCTCCTCCAGTTCCGATCAAACCTGCTAAAAATCCTGACAATGCTCCGCCTGCAATAAGCGTTTTTTGGTTTGCAGGAATTGCACTCTTTGAATTTCTTAAACTAAATGCAGAAAATGAAATAAGAAAAATCCCAAGAATTAATTTTAGAATATCCTGAGGAATAATATCAATTAGATGCGCACCAAGCAATGCAAGTAAAACACTGGGAATGCCAAATGTAGCTAGTATCTTCCAGTTTAAACCGTGTTTGAAAAAAGTAATCCTGCTGATATTGCCTGATATGTGAAATATTGCAACAAGAATTATTGCAGTTTTAAAGTCAACAAAGAACAAGGCAACTGGAAGAAAAATTGTAGAAGAGCCAAAACCTGCTATGGTCCCAACAATTTCTGCAATAAATGCAGAAAGAAAAAACAAAATGTCTTGCTCCATAGTCGTCTGATGTATTATGCATTATTTAGATTCCATCCTGATGTAGCAAATACACACACAAAACGGTATTACTGAGAATTCCGTAACTAATCCATGGCACTACGCATGTGCAAGCGATGCGGCAAGGAATTTGAAAATAAGGACAACGATCTGTACTGTTCCTTTGAATGTTTTTATAAATTGCCTGACCACTAGAACAAAACGAACTAATTTATCTGGAATTAAAACAGAAAAGTACACGCAATGAAAAAAAGCAACATACGTGCCACGGCAGAAGAGAAAAAAGCACACCCAGATTACTTTACAGGTCCAGTAACGATGAAGGAAATCTCAAGTATGGTTGAATCAAAGGAACAGAAAATTTTTCATGTAACATTTAACAACGGAGCACGCACAAAAGTGCACGACCATTCAGGAGGACAAATTCTAATTGTTACACAAGGAATTGGCAGCCTTGAGATGTATTCAAAATCAGGAAAAAGCAAATCAAATTTTCAAATTAAAAAAATTGATAAAATCAGTCTCAAGGAAGGCGACATTGTATACATTCCTGCAAAAAAACTGCATACGCATGGCCCTGTTGGCAAAAAAATATTCTCACACATTGCAATTAATGCAAAACCTTCGCCTTCCAAGGAAGCAATAACCACATGGTACGAGTCAGATTTTAAGACCAGAGTGACAAAAGTACTGGAATAATTCCCATAGATTATGCTGTAGTAATGTAGCCTTAGTTGTCTAGCACATATTTTTCAGGCAGAGCAATAAGCAATAATTCAGTTGCTTTTATTGCCTTTATCGATAATCTATTTTCATCTTCAACTTTTGCAGAATCTCTTGATTCCATATGGTTTTGATTTAGAGATATCTCTCCATTTATCACAAACACATACGCATTTCTGTGTTCTAATTCGTAATTAATTTCCGTGCCAGGAGTTAATGTTGAAATGTAAAAAGATACATCTTGGTGTATTTGTAGAGTTTTCTCATTTTCAGATGTTATTATAGGCAGAAATTTGTTTAATGCTTCTTCCTTTGAAAATTTTCTTTGTTCCCACGATGGTTTCAAATTTTTCTTATTTGGAAGAATCCACATCTGTAACAGTCTTAATGGTTTTTGAGTAGAATGATTGTATTCTGAATGCATTATGCCAGAACCTGCAGTCATTCTCTGAACTTCACCAGGATAAATCACTCCATGATTTCCTTGGTTATCCTTGTGCTCAAGCTCGCCATCTATCACATATGTTACTATTTCCATATCATGATGCTGATGAAAACCAAATCCGGTTGCAGGTTTTATTGTATCATCATTGAAGACTCGAAGCGGTCCAAAATTCATCTTGTCTGGATTCAAATACTCTCCAAAGGAAAAATGATGAGTTGTGTCAAGCCAATCGTTTTGATTTCTGTAATGCTCAGCTGATTTTATTATCTTAATCACAAAGGTATGGAAGGCAATTCTGCTTCTTAAATCAGCTCAGAGTCGAATCTCTTACGATTTGAACCCAATTTTGTATTATTAAATAAATTTTCTAGTTAAAATCAAATTTAATCAAAGGTTATAATTTCACGGGTTTATTCACTTTAAGAAAAAAAATGTCACAACAACAAAAACACAAAAAGTTTGCCATAACTGCGGCAATAATTGGAATTATTGCTGCAGGTGTAACTGGCATATACTTTGTTTCAGCCCAAACCATGTTGACCCAAATTCCCGTCACACAAGAAGAACAAGAACGATTCGATGCAATGGAAATAGCCAGAAAATTCATAGTGACCAGCCCTACATTTGCATTTGATGGAATACCCGAGACACTTGATGTAGAGGATATTTTTATTATGGAGTCCTATCCTGTACAATACCGAATCAAAATAGCCTTTGATTCATCTCATGGCGGATTTGGAAACAGAGAAGGTCAGATGCTAACCCAAGTCATTACTCCTCATAAAGTAGACATTCTAGTGTCAGAGGGAGAGGTGATCTCCGCAGTAACTGATGAAACTTGGGACGAGCTAAACCATCAATACGTGCTAAAAAAACCACAACCAAAACTACCATCAAGTGATGAACCCGTTACTCCATTTGATGGAACTGTAACTGATTACACATCATTAATTGATGCTATCCAGTCCCGTGGTGTTTTGGTACAATACGTTGATGAAATTGCAGCCGAAAGCTCATCATTTTCTGTACCAATCAAAGTGATCTCAGTTGGAGGAGCAGAAATACAAGTATATGAATTCCAAAGTGAATCAGATGCGCAAGAATCAAGCATGATGATTTCAGAGGATGGAACAGAGATTGGCACCAGCATAATTCGCTGGATGGATGCACCACACTTTTACACAAAAGGCAATATCATTGTCCTATACGTAGGACAAAACCCAGAGATTACGAATCTGCTTGAATCATTTTTAGGCAATCAGTTTGCAGGAATGTAACCCAAGCATTTTCTTATTTTTTTAATTTATAATCAATTTTTTCTTTTTTGAAATCTTTTAGTAGTATAAAATCACAAAAATTGTATTCATATGGCAAATGATCCACATTCAAAACGACTCTTGTGGTTTTTATTTGTGGGGTCCCGAGGAGGTCTAACTCGATTAAAACTTGTATCTGTATTAAAAAAAAATCCGCTTAACGCAAATCAGCTTGCCAAAGAATTAGATTTGGATTATAAAGCAATTCAGCATCACATACGAGTTCTTGAAAAAAATAACATCATTACCAAAGTTGGAGAAAAATACGGGGCAGCTTACTTTGTTTCAACATTTTTAGAAGTAAATATGGAGGCTTTTGATGAAATTGCACAAAAATTGGAAAAAAGTAAATAAGTATAGTATAGGAGCTGACCTTTAATTGGAATCAACTAGTGCTATTTTATCAATTTTTTCAATTGCAAACATGGTTGTACTTGGAATCTTGATGATATCTTTTGGTAAGATCTATGTTAAAACAAAAGCGCAGCTTCCTCTAGGAATGATTATTTTTGCTGGTATGTTATTTTTACATAACATCATTGGGGCTTTTGCATATTTTTCTATGGAACAGCTATTTTCTAATGAGGTGTTTCCTTACATGCT
>DATBIP010000181.1:0-4254 GCA_036556885.1 Nitrosopumilaceae archaeon | reverse complement strand
AAAATTACTCCCATAAGAAAAACTGTTGCAAGTATTTCAATTCCATAAATTATTGAAAGTGAATATGAGTAGTTTGGATAATTTAATCCAAGATTTGCAAAATCTCCTATGACATATTTTACAAAGAATGTTCCCAAGAATGCCCCAATTGCTTGCGCCCTAAAATAAATTGGAAGTAACTTTGCTTTGGTATATCCTGCAAGAAAAAGTCCTATTGTTACTGCTGGATTAAAGTGAGCCATGGAATATTTTCCAAAGGCATACACTACTACTGTTAAACCAATAAAATGTATGACTGCAATGAAGATTGGTCCTAATGACGAACCAAGCCTGGCATCAAAAACAATAGAGCCTGTTGCTGCCACTAATAGTCCAAAAGTACCTGTAAGTTCTGCAAAAAATATTACTAAATGTGATTTGTGCATCAGGATTCTGCTAAGCTTGAAACAAGTTCTTTTACTTTAGAATCTATCTGATTGCGAATTTTTCGAATTTCTTCGATAGATTTTCCTTTTGGATCAGGTATCTGCCAATCTGCTATGTCGGTAGAGAATAGCGCTGGACATGATTCTTTGTCCATACACCCCATGTTGATAGTTTTTTTAGTTTTAGATATCATTTTTTGTGAAAGGAATTGTGGCTTTTTTTGACTTATATCAATTCCAACTTCTTTCATTGCTTGAATTACTAATGGATTTACCTGTGGTGCTGGTTTTGTTCCAGCACTAATTGGTTGAAAATTTTTTGGTGCGTATTTATTGAAAAAAGCTTCTGCCATTATACTACGTCCTGCATTTTCTACGCATACAAAGAGAACTTTGTCAGTCATAAAAGATCTTTAAAAAAATATGATTAAAGGTTGTTCTAAATAGTCTATATTGTATAGGTATGTAGCTCTACGTAAATTATGGGAAATACTGTCGTGAAACTTATCATAGATTTATTGATAATTATAATGTCTTGATGGCGCCGTTGAGTCTTGAGCAGAGTTTGGAAATATCAAAGTTATGCCAAACCATAATTTCCCTTAATCCTGGAATTCATGTTGTTTCAGTTGTCAATAAAAATGGCAGAATTCTCAACACCAAACTACGCAATGATAGTACTACTAAAAATCTCACTTCTCAGGAAATTGAGATGTTATGCATGCAACGTGTTTTACAAACTTCTATGAATAAAGAACTTGATGCAAAGCTAGGATCACTAAATTATACTATTTCATATAGAGATTTTATGTTAGAATTGATTTTTCCATTATTTAATGGCATAATTTTTGTTGGAGCTGATTCTGAAATTTACATTCAAAAATTGATAAAGAAGATTTCAGAGACAATTAATGAATATAAATTCAATTTAGAACATAAAATCCCTTCAACAAAAACTATTGAAAACCATGTCCAGCATGCTTTTTCCATTATAGGAGAATGAAAAAATGATGCCTGATGAAAGTTGTAGAAAGTGTGGAGGAATCCTATCAGAATGTTCTAATTGTGCTAGATGTAAGACTCCAAATCAGTTTATTTGCAAGATATGTGGCTTAATTACCTGCCAACAATTTCACTATGAATGTTTTTTGGAAAAAAATATGATACAAAAAGTTGTTATAAATAAAATGTGAAAAATGATGATAGAAAACCAAATTCAAAAACCAAGAAAATGTATTCTTTTTGGAATCTCATTTTTAAAATATAAAGATGGGACATTTTTTCTAAAGTTTGAGAATCCTATGAAACTAGAAACTATCTAATTGTAGATTACAAATAATTAATCTGGATAATTGTATTTTCGTTTTTAATCATAAATGAGTTAACTGCTGAAAATAGTTTTAGAATGGTACATGATTTAACGAGTGCTATTCATAGACAAGGATTTCATGAATTATTAAAACAAACTAGAATCTCTATAGAGTTCTATGAGGATTACAATTTCTAAATTGTTCTCAATATTGGTAAATCAATATATTGTCTCTATTTTTTTAAGAATCAATTTACCCTCTCATAAAGGGTACATATACTATAACGGATTTCCTTAGGAGGTTACCTTTATTTTCCTAAACGCTTACTTTGCCAATGACTAACAAATACGCAAAACTTGTCTTTGCATTTGCAATAGTTGCAGCTTTGGTAACTGTACCAATTTCTACAAGTAACTATGCTTATGCAGATGATGACAATAAAAGTACTGGATTTAATGCACTAAAGAAATCTGCTGAATGTATTGCAGAAACAGCAGGCTCTGCAAATCCATGGCATTTACCATCTGGTTGGAATCAAAAAATAATTACCAGTGAGGATATTTCTCAAGCTGTCTTTGAGAATCTTCCTGACATGAATCAACAAAATCCTGTGAAAATAGACATGCCAGCTCCTTTGGTAACTCTAGGTGCGCCGGCAGGTCAGGTTCAAGTTGGACAACTAGTCTATGCAACTCATGAAGTTGGCTCTGGTGGATCCGTATCCGTACAAGATCTCAAAACAGGTATCGTAGGGAAACTAGCAGAGAGGACGGATTGGAATAGGCTTGATGGTCTAAGATGGACACCATGGGGAACGCTATTGCCGGCTGAAGAGGCATCAAATACTGCAGGTCCAGACAAAGATCCCGATGTTCCTACTGCTGTACACGGATTGTTCTATGAGATTGACCCTGAAACAGGATCTGGAATTGACAATGGACTTGCTGGTCAAAATAATGGTGCTAGACCTCAGTTAGGTTCTATGCCACATGAAGGAATTGCCATTGATAAATGGAATAATATCTATGTCATTGACGAATTCAATGGTGGTGCGATTTACCGATTTGTACCAAATGCAGACCCATCAATAGCTGGATACATTGGCACTGGCACACTATATGCATTGAGAGTAGATTCTGGTAATGCAGATACACTAACTGGAAATACAGCCGAATGGATAGCATTAGGTGCAGGTACAGATCCTGAAATTGATGCAAGAACAGCTGCAAACGAGGTAGGAGCGACCAACTATAACCGACCCGAAGATGCGGAAATCATTGGAAATATTCTATATGTTGCTACAACTGGAGATCGTACAGTTTTGGCAATACAGTTGAAAGAAATGGTTTCGGACTCCTTTAAGGTGACAAAATACATTAAAGGCGGAGAAGGTGCAGCCAACGATAAGCCTGGAAAAACCTTTGAAAGTCCAGATAATTTGGCCGTTAATGGAAAGGAACTGTGGATTGTTGAGGACAATGGACCCAGTGATATTTGGCGTTCAAAGCCAGACAATTCTGGAATGATTGCAAAACAAGTAGACCTCTTTGCATCAAATGAGGACTGTAATTCTGAAGGAACAGGTATCCTGTGGGGCATTGGACCACTAAAAGGAAAGCTTCTTGTAAACCATCAACACGCAGGTCCATTCAATGAACCACTTGACGATGAGATAGGTCCAGACCATAGACACGTCATCTACAAGACTGATTTCAAAAATGGTGATGACTAAAAGTCAAAACCACAAATCCCCTTTTTTATTTTTTAATATTTTTTAGGATATCTTAATCAATAATCAACCTAATTTCTGTTTTAAATTATATCAGTCTCATGACTTGGATTGTTTTTAGATTGTTCAGATAGTTTTTTCAAGTTATTCTTTTTCTTCTTAGACTCATTTTTTGCAGCCTTGCTTGCTTTTTTAGCATCTTTGATTGCCTGTTTAATTTTTTGTTTTGATTCTTTTTTAATTTTTTTATAAAGAACCTTGGCTTCTTTGACTTTCTTTTTAGCGTCTTTAATCTTGTTTCTTTCCTGTTGTTTTACAAGTTTTACTTGGTTTGAAGACATGGGTTGAAAAATGACTTAGATCTTTATAAACTGATTTTTATATGTAAAACAAGAAGATTCTATGTAGAAAAAAATCTACTCTATGCAAGGAGACATGATTATTCATCATGATTTTTTTGAATTACCCTTTCATTGCAAAGTTTCTATGAATAACGAGTCGCCACACATGATCTGGGGAGTATTGCGCCTAGAATTTCTATAATTATCAACTTTGCTCCAGGGAATTTGACACATACGCCACAATTGTATATAGTTTTAAAATTAATACAGTTAACGAACATAGTTTACGTAAGATCCGAGTACATACATAGAGCTAAATGCACGTTACAGCTTATTGCATATATCATCGCAGTAAGGGCAAAAAATCACGTTTGCTGAAAATTTTCCTCGTCGTAAGATTTCTGCATCATTACTACCGCACTTATTGCATCTAATCTTATTCATAAAAA
>DATBIP010000180.1:0-4477 GCA_036556885.1 Nitrosopumilaceae archaeon | reverse complement strand
ATTATTGAGTTTATAGTTTTATTCAAAATAAAGATGCCAGCACTACTGCTTCCCAAGAGCTCTCGCATCTTAGTAGCACAGTAGCGACATTGGGTTTGACTTCCAGGTTCGGAAAGGGACTGGGTCGCACCCCAACGCTATGGCCGGCTTGAAATTATTTTTCCGATATTCTCTATTAAGGTTACGATATGGTTCATTGAAAAACACAATCAAATTGATACAAAAAATGAGTTTTTCGAAGAGATATAAATTGAAGAGGGACGGATATTCTCATGACCCATCGTGTTGCAGTTCTTGATAGGGAATTGTGTCAGCCAAAAAAGTGCGGATTGGAGTGTATCAAGTATTGTCCTGTGAATAAATCTGGTGCAGATTGTATTATACTAAATGAAGAGATAAAAAAAGCTCAAATCGATGAGAACATTTGTAATGGTTGCGGAATTTGTGTAAAGGTTTGTCCATTTGATGCAATAACAATTGTGAATTTAGCTACAGAACTTTCAAAAGATAAAGTTCACCAGTATGGAATTAACTCATTTAGATTATACAAACTTCCTACGCCAACCAAAGGAGAAGTTGTTGGATTATTAGGAAGAAATGGTATGGGAAAAAGTACAGTAGTCAATATATTATCTGGAAACCTAAAACCAAATTTGGGAAAGTATGACGAACCACCAGAGTGGGATGATATATTAAAATATTACAGCGGAACTGAGCTTAAATCTCATTTTGAAAAAATTAAGGATGGAAATATCAAGGCATCCATAAAACCTCAGCAGGTATACAACATTGCCGAAGTGTTTGATGGTACAACCAAAGATTTACTTGAAAAATTTGATGAAAGAGGAATCTCAAATGCTCTTGTCAAAGAATTAGGATTAACAAATTCATTAAAAAATAATCTCAAGGAGCTAAGTGGTGGCGAACTTCAACGGCTAGCAGTAGCAGTAACAGCTTCTAAAGATGCCGATTTTTACTTTTTTGACGAGCCATCTTCGTATAATGATGTTTTTCAACGAACAAGTGTAGCACGGGTAATCCATGGGTTGGCTAAAATTGGAAAAAGCGTGATGGTTGTAGAACATGATCTCACACTACTTGATTATCTAAGTGATTATATTGATGTGCTATATGGCGAACCTGCAGCCTATGGAATAGTATCAGGCGTACTCTCAACTAAGGTAGGAATCAATGTATTTTTAGACGGATATTTACCGAATGAAAACGTCAGATTCCGTGATAAAAAATTTACATTTGATGCATCTTCGTCAACAACTGATGAGTTTCAAGCAGGTGATGAGATTATCTCCTATCCATTACTTGAGAAAAAATTTCCAGCGTTTTCTGTTACAATTGAGCCAGGTCAGGTAAGAAAAGGAGAGGTCTTAGGAATTATGGGAGCTAATGCATTAGGAAAAACTACTTTTATGAAAATGATTGCGGGAGTTGAAAAACCCGATTCTGGTGAAATAAACAAAAAAGTAAAGATTGCATACAAGCCTCAGTATCTCACAAATGATATTGATGTTGAAGTAGTTGCATTGCTTGAAAAAGCAAATGGTAGTCAAATTGAGGGAAGTATAGAAGAAGAACAAATTATTGAGCCATTAAAAATTAAAAAATTATACAACAAGTCTGTGAAAAATTTGTCTGGTGGTGAGCTACAAAAGGTTGCAGTAGCTGCATGTTTGTTACAAAAGGCCGATGTTTATGCTTTAGATGAACCATCAGCATTTTTGGATGTTGAAGATAGAATCGCTATTGCAAAATTTATTCAAAAATTTGTTCGCTCTTATGCAAAATCTGCTATAATTATTGATCATGATTTACAGTTAATGGATCTTATTTCTGATTCAATGGTAATTTTTGAGGGAACTTCTGGAATTCAAGGACATGCTACCTCTCCTCTTCCAAAAACCAAAGCGATGAACAAGTTTCTAAGATCACTTGAGATAACATTTCGTCGTGATGAGAAAAGTTTGAGGCCTAGAGTAAATAAAACAGATAGTAGGTTGGATAAATCCCAAAAAGAGTCAGGAAATTTCTATTACAAAAATTGACTCGAATGCTAAAAAAAGCACTTGAAAATGTTCTTTCTGAAAAGGAAAGTGAAGAGTTGTTTTCAGCATTTGACCAAGTTGGAGAAATCATAATAGTTAGAATTCCAGAGTCGCTTTTGACTAAGAAAAAAATTATTGGTGAGAAATTACTTGAGCAGGTAAAGACTGCAAGATCTGTCTTTTATCAATCCTCTTCAGTGGAAGGTGATTTTAGAACACGAGATTTAGAAATTATTGCAGGTGAAGACAATACAGTAACAGAATACAAGGAATTTGGCTGTAGATTTATTGTAGACGTAGAAAAAGCATTTTTTTCTCCAAGATTATCTACTGAGCGAGACAGGATCTCAAATCTTGTACAAGATGGTGAAATAGTAATCAACATGTTTGGTGGAGTTGGTATGTTCTCAATAATTGCTGCAAAAAGAAAAAAATGTACTGTATATAATATTGACATTAATCCTATTGCTGCAAATCTATGTGAGAAAAATATAGAACTAAACAAACTTACCGGAAAGGTAATTTCAATACAAGGAGATGCTGCAAAGATTGTTGAAGAACGATTAAAGGATAAGGGAGACAGAGTGTTGATGTTATTGCCAGAAAGATCAGATGAGTTTCTCAGTTCTGCTATATCAGCAACAAAAAGCAATGGAATAATTCATTATTACTCTCATATTCATGCTGATAAAAAATCACAAGCTGCAAAGAATTCTGAAAAACACTATCAAGACATTTCGCCGGTAAGGTCAGAGATATTGTATTCAAAAATTGTTAGGGCAGTAGGTCCTAGATATTATCAGACTGTAGTTGATGTAAGAATTACAAAATAAAATTATTCTTCATCCTCTGATGTTATTGATGATGGAGATGGTTTTGTAGTTGCCATTGTATAACCTATCCAAGAAATCACTCCAAGAACGCCCCCAACTATCATAAGCACTGATAGCTGTAGAACTATTCCACTCCATTCAGAAAGCATAAGGAGATAAGCGTAAACGAAAAAACCAACAATACATAAAACAAAAATTGCAATACCAGTCGTTTGGCGTTTTGACATTGCGCTTCAAGTTTTACTTGACTTATTTATTTGAATCTAGTATTGAAACTCTGTTGCCATCAAAAAGGCGTCTTCGCCATCACGATAATACGATTTTAGTCGCTGTTTGATAATGAATCCAAGTTTTTCGTATAGTCTTACTCCGTCAGTATTACTACATCGTACCTCTAGGTATAGTTCATCACATTTTTTCATTTTAACACCATTTACTGCCTCTTCTACTAGAGCAGCTCCAATTCCTTTTTTTCGGTATTGCTCGATTACAGCAACAGAAACTACATGCCCTTTCTTTACAAATCCTAATTTCTTAAAATTAGAAAAGCCATATTCTGTTTTACACATTATGTATCCAATAGCTCTTCCATCGATTTCTGCAACAAGAAATGCCTCTGGCAATTCAGCCAGTAAACTTTCATAGAAATAATCAGAATAATGTTCAGGGAGAGTTTTCATATTAATTTCCATTACTGGAATGAGATCAGCCGGATCACATCTTCTGATTACACAGTCACCTATTTGTCTAAGTATTACTTGCAACACTTTTGGTAATAGATTCAAATATTTATTTTTGAGTATTTTTTAAACTAGAATGTTTTAACCGCAAAAGCATTAATGGACTAGTTATAGATGTTTAAGAATGAGCGAACCAACTCAGGAAGAAGTTATTTCGGTAGTTTCATCACTATTTGAGGTCACAGATGTAGAACTGACCCTAGAGACACTAAAGTTCAGAATAGAAGATAAGGAGTTCAAATCAAAATTTGTGGAGCTTGCCCAAAAATTAGAGATTAGAGATCTAGTGTGTCGGTTACAAAAAACTTCTGATGGTATGTACATTCTTGTGAATAGATTTCCTCCAAGAAAACAACGTAAATTTTTATCGAGTTCATGGACACCAAGAATTCTTTTTGCAATTGTCATAGTTTTTGTCATGATAGATGGGTACGACAAAACACTTAGAACTCCTGTAGATATAGGAGATCCTTTTGAAAATGCTGTTCTTTACACAGTTTGTCTCTTAGGGATTTTAGGAATTCATGAATCAGGTCATCTTGTTGTAGCTAAAGCACACAAGCTTAAGACATCATGGCCCTATTTTATTCCGGGTATACCAATTATAGGGATTCCAACATTTGGTGCTTTTATTACATCAAGAGGGTTAACAGTTAATCGGCACATATTATTTGATGTAGCAATTGGTGGGCCTCTTGCTGGTTTATTAATTGCTATCATTGTTGCAATGTATGGCGCATATACAGCACCAGTAGTAGATAATGAAACATTTGAGGAACTTAATGAAGGGAATTATATTATAGAATTTAACGATCCGATACTCTTGAAAGCTTCACTTGCTTTT
>DATBIP010000179.1:0-1824 GCA_036556885.1 Nitrosopumilaceae archaeon | reverse complement strand
CATTTTGTATTTTTTATTTTTACCTATAGTAACTAGAAGCATATTATCCTCAGAAATACTAATTTCGATACTATCTTGTTTATCAGCTCGTTTGATTAGTTTTGAGAATTCATCAACCCGAACCCCAAACTTGGTATCGCTATCACATTCATATTTTTCAAATGCCGAATTTGGCCAAGATATATCAATTAATGCAACGTGGGACGGATCCATCCCTCTAAAGGTTATTCCTTCTGCATTTGATACAAAAGTAGCTTCTTCAACTAATGTAGAAATTGCAGATATTATTGCTTTAAGATCATCAGAACCACTAGTTTTAGCAGAGAACACCAAAGTTAATCACTTCTCTAAAATGTTCAATTTAACGTTATGCGTAGTTTCTCCAAGTATGATTACATTTTGTGCATCTATAGAATTGAGTTGTAGGCTCATCAGCACTTCGAGTCTGGAGCATCCACCATACTGCTTCGGTGTTTCCACATTTTTCGCAATCGATTGTGATTGAAGGTAAGGTTTCTTTGCCTTCATTTTCATCTAGTATGTTAAATTCTGAGGTATCATCTTTTCTTTCCTTTTTGTTTTCTTTTGGACCACTTTCAGAATAACCACACTTTGGACAACTTAATGAAGAAACATCATTACTTTTTTTTAGTCGTACCTCACACTTGGGGCAAAACTTCATTTAATTTACCTTAATTTTGGAATTAAATAATTTTTTTAACTCATCAACTGATTTGATTGCTGCATCTGTAGCAGCGGTAATTTCCTTTATTGGATTTCCTTTTGTAGAGTTTACTCTCATCCAACATTCATTGGTAAGAGGATGCTTCATAATAAGACCAGCAAAATCAATATCTTTTTCTTTTAAAAGCTCGTGTTGAACAATGTATAACATTCCAATGTCTGATTCTTTGATGGAAAGACTAACTTCTTTTGGAGAAGCTTTCAAGATTTGTGCATGCATCGCATTCGAAAAAGAACTTATTGTAGATATAAATCATTATGAACGGTTAGGATAATGGACGAAAATTTCATTTCGGATATCAAATTAATAAAAGATAAGGAGGAATTTTCCTTGGATGACACAATAGCTATTGATGTAAAATTTTCAATTCAAGGTACAATTCGTGAAGCCTTTAATGAGAAAAATTGGACAAAGGCCTATAACAAAAATGATAATTTATTCAAACTGAAATATGGAGTAAAGCTCGTTTCCGGTGGTATAAGAAAACATGAACTGGGTAAACCCATAGATAGTTATAGAAAAGCATCAATTTTTTGGACTAGAAATCCAAAGCTTGTAAACCCTATGAAGGAAAAAAGAATTTGGGTTCAAGTGGCAAAGAACTTTGAGCCTTTCATAAGACTCACCGAAGAGGAAGTAAGACAAGAATTATTTGATTTTGATGAGAAGATTATTTTCAAAGCATCAGAGCTCGGCAAAGGAGAACATATGATTGGAGCTGAAGCATATATTGAATGGCAGAAACATGATTACACAGAACCATTCAATTCTAAATCTCATGCTAAGGAAATAGCAATTAAAATCAATTAGGATATAAGTGGTATTTTTAAAGAAAAAATATGGTAAAATATGACGGATTAAGAGGACAAGAGTTACTTGAAGTAGAGGATCCAGACAAGGAAGGCGGAATTACTTTAATCTTCAAAGACAACAGGTACATGTTTATCAAAGTCAAAGATGGAAAAATTTTTACGCAGTCTATTCCAGAGTAATGCTAACGAATATGTTTTTCATATAACTCTACAACAATTTCTTGTCGTTCAGATTGAATAGAACCAGGTCTTTCTTTTCTTACTTTT
>DATBIP010000178.1:0-4190 GCA_036556885.1 Nitrosopumilaceae archaeon | reverse complement strand
ATCAGAGCCCCAAGTAGAGGGGGAATTGGTCAACAACCAAACTCTAATCACAGACAAGTCAATGCAACAAAGCCTTGAGCTAAAAGGATACGGAGAATTAACACATTCACAATTTTTTCTAAAACCATTTGAATCTCTATATTTGATGTATTGCGACAAGCTCAAACTCTTCAAAGGAAAAAAAAGAATTGATTTTGATTCGTTAATGGAGACATGTATAAAATATGATGTAGAGTCCTTATCAAAATTTCTAATTTACAGAGATTTGAGAACAAGGGGATACACAGTTAAGGACGGTTTTGGATTTGGACTAGATTTTCGCGTCTATGAGCGAGGAGATTTTGGTGAAAAGGGCGCCAAGTATCTGGTGTTTGGGCTTAGCGAGGGAAAACAAGAAAAGATTGGCCAGCTTCAAAAAAAGATTGAACAAATTACACAGATGGGAAAAGAGCCAATCATAGCAGTGATTGAGAGAAGAGGCGAAGTCATTTACTATAAAATATCAAGAATGAATTTTCTTGAAAACAAAGATAGACTTGACATGCAAAAATTCAAGTTTTAATCTATGACACGCTTAGTGCCCATTCTGCTGAATAGTTGAGAAGATTTTGTTTTAGAGCATCATCAATATCATAAACTGTAATGTTTTTTGTCTTGTTTTGCCACAGGTTTTCAAAATCATTAATCTTAATGTCTACTCTTGATTTATCGTTCCAAGAGGTAAAAACATCAATTGACTCAAAGTTTCTGTTTTGCGGATCAAATGTTTCATTTGAGGTTCCAGTAAAGGCTACTGCATCATCATTTTCATCATGGAAAATTCCAATCTTTTCGCTAAAGTATCCATAAATCTCCTCGGAGTTTGGTATTGCGACTTTAATTTTGAGTTTATTTGTCTTGATCATCTGGTATAAAGTAGACATTTTTTTCTCGCTTGGAGAATTTGAATTAAGAGACGATTTACCATTTTTTTTAGAATATAACTTTGATAACAGATTAAGATCTGATGTTCGAAACCTGTGTCCTGTAACAATTCTTAGCTGCACATTATTTTCTAAAAATCCCTTCAAGCCAAAATAGTATGCTGTAAGGCTTTTGGTAGTAGCATATTCAATTGCCCTGTCATACTGGATGCAATTATCAAGACACGGAAGAAAAAATTCTTCAATTAAATTATCTCTGTCAGACCTGTATTCCTCTTTTAATGTAAGATCCCGTAATCCCATCAAATAATGAATTACACGATTTGTTATTTAAAGAAAAAATCACTTTCATATAATATCGATTCAGACCAATCATACGAATTTCATATATACTCTACTTGACTCTGAAGCTCATGAACAAAATTATTAGCCTAGCAGCAATTGCAAGTATTGTTTTAGTACTTGCGTTTGGTGCAAGTCTTACACAGATAGATAACCAAGCAACTGCACAGGAGACTACTCCATTTCCTTCAAGGGAAAAGGTAATCTCGGTAACTGGAACCGCAACAGCTTCAGTTGATCCAGATTTGCTTGTAATACAATTTGGTGTTGAAACGCAGGAAAAAACTGCAAAACAAGCTCTTGATTCAAACTCTAACCTCATGACAAGTGTGGTTGGAGCAATCAAAGGTGTGGGAATTAGCGAGGATGAGCTGAGTACATCTCATCTGAATATTCAGCCCGTCTATGACAGCTATCAAGACAAAATGACAGGCCAATACACACAGCAGCTAATAGGATACAGAGTTTCAAATATTATCATGGTTGAAACTGCAAAACTGGATGCAGCTGCAGACATTATTGATGGAGGAGTAGCTGCTGGTGCAAACAGAGTAGACAATGTTTACTTTACACTTTCACCAGAAAAGCAATTGACAGTAAAGGATGACCTCATCTCTAAAGCAATCAAAAACGCTGAATCCAAAGCAAACAAGGCCCTAGAACCACTAGACTACCAAATAATTGGTGTAAAGGCAGTTTCCTTGTCAGAGTTTGGAATTCCATATCCAATGCCTATTTACGATGCATATGCACCTGAAGCAGGCTTTGCAAAATCATCCACACCAGTGTTTTCATCTGATCAAGATGTAACTACAACTGCAAACGTAGTATTTCTAATTGGAAGCAACTAAACTTCCTTTTCTTTTTTTCTAATCATCTATTCTGACTAAAGAAATAATATACTAATAAAATAAAAAATTGACAATTTGTCTGAATTAGGATTATCTACAAACTCCATAAACAAGAGACTGCTTTTTGCAGGAATCTTTCTTACATCTCTTTCCGGTCTAGTTCTAGAAATTGCAATTACAAGAATATTTTCTGCAGCTATATGGTATCACTTTGCATTTGTTGCAGTTTCAGTAGCACTGGTAGGCCTTGGTTCGTCTGGCTTGTTGGTTCATTATAGATTAAAGAGAATTAAGGAAAACTGGGCAGCTGATCTTACCATTGTCTCCTCAATTGGAATTTGTATAATTTTGCCAATTACATTGTTTGTTATGCATTCACTTGCTTCCCAGGTTACATATCTTCCTCTCTTTATGTTCATGTTTTCTATTCCCTTCTTTTTTGTAGGAGTGGTAATATCCGCCGCATTTAGTGCTTTTTCACATACGGCTGGTCGGCTATATGCTTCTGACCTCATTGGTGCTTCAGCTGGAGCTATTTTGGTTGTATTGTTTTTGTCATTGATCGGTGGAGAAGGAACAACACTTCTTGTAGGAGTCACTGCAGCAATATGTGCCACGATTTTCTCGTTCACTACAAAAGATAGAAAAAAAATTCTCCTAAGCTTGATTGTTGTTGCCTTTGCATTATCACTTGTGGTAATTAATGGCATGACGCAAGTATTTTCAATTCCAACAGATCCAACTGCAAACAAGGATCTTCCAATATTTTTAAGAGAAAATCCTGGCTCACACATTGCCAAAACCCAATGGAACTCTTTTTCAAGAATTGATGTCGTTGAAGGAATTTCTGGTGATTGTATTCCAGCAAAAGATCCTCGAAATCCTTCCCAATGTGCAGAAGAGGGACTTGTTGCTAAGATTTTCATCGACGGTGGAGCAGGAACCAACATAATTTCTTGGGATGGCAATCCTGACAGCAGAAAGGAACTTTCCTCCTGGATGCAGTACCTGCCCTTTAAGATGAAAGATGATCCTAAGGTACTAATCATTGGCTCTGGTGGAGGCCGGGATGTAGTAGCTGCAATAGCAAGTGGTAGTACAGATGTTACTACAGTTGAGATAAATCCAATAATTTTTCAAACGGTTCAAAGCTACGGCGCAAAGGCAGGAAACCTTTACGAGCATTCTTTTGTTCATGCAAATGTAGATGAGGGCAGAAGCTTCATATCAAGATCTTCAGAAAAGTTTGACATCATCTATATCCCATTTGTTGATACATGGGCGTCAGTCTCTTCAGGAGGCTTGGGAGTATCAGAGAATTTTCTATACACAGTACAAGGATTCCAAGAATATTATGACCATCTTACAGATGATGGCAAGATTGTTGCAGTCAGGTGGCTTGTTGATTCACCAAGGTTTGTAACGACATTTACAAAATTATTAGAAAATAACGGCTTACAGAGAGATGAGGTTTACAAGCATATCATAATTGCATCATCAGAATCCACTACAAAGGATCCAAGTGTTACAATGGCGATTTTATCCAAAAAGCCTTTTACCACATCTGAAATCTCGTTCTTGTTAGATTCCTTTAGCAAAAATGGTTACAAACCAATATTGATGCCTGACAAAGTTATGTTAGACCCTTATCCTTCCCTACTAAAAGGTTCAATTGCCTTTGAAGATTTTTATGAACTCTATCCAACAAAGACCCATCCCGTAACAGACGACAGTCCGTTTTTCTTGTCTTTTGAAAAACCGATTCCGTCGATTTTGGAATCTTTACTGTATATCTCAATTATTATTGTTGGTGCATTTCTTGTAATTCCATTTATCTGGCTAAGGAAAAGCTCCGAGAAAACATCTGAGCTCAGAATATCAAGTGTCATCATTTATTTTGCAGCACTAGGTGCAGGGTTTATTCTAATTGAGCTTGCATTATTGCAAAAATTTATTTTGCTTTTGGGCAATCCAACGATGACTTTTGCAATTTTACTTTTCACGGTGGTGTTGTCTAGTGGATTTGGCAGTCTTACAAGTACAAGATTAATGAAGATGGGACCAAAAAATCTCC
>DATBIP010000177.1:0-2311 GCA_036556885.1 Nitrosopumilaceae archaeon | reverse complement strand
TCATACGAGATTTAAAAAAAAATCATATATGAATTAAACTCAGTCAGTTTAGGATAGTCTAAAATTAGCTAATAGTAACAAGAACTTACAGTGGATATTAGCAGGAATGACAGGTGTTTTAATTATATTAACTGCGATTTTAGCATTAAAATAAAATTAAATTGAATGAAAAGTGATACCTAATTGATACCTTAATGAAGTATGTAAGATCAGGAACTTAAACATGCTCAAAGGGTTAAACCTTTGAAATGTACATTGTTCTATCAAATAATGAATCAACGATTAATAGGGAAATTCATCAAATTATTTATCGCAGAGTGATGAGTAGGTCATCTGAATATAATGTGGAGATATGACCTGGGCTATTTAAGAAATACTGTCAGGTTTTTGGAAAACATAATTTTTGGGGTCAGAGTCTCAAAAGTATACAAATTAAAAAGTTACATTTTGGATAATCTTACTAGGATTATACAGTAATCTTGCATAGATTACCCGCATGAATGCTTAGAATCACTTATGAATCACCCGTTTTGAAATTTATTAAATGAAAATCAAAATAATTGTTCTAAGTATTATCGGAATTGGCCTGCTTTCAGTCGTAGGATACCTGTATTCTGAGATGTATGACTGTCTTTATCCACCAGCATGGATGAAAATTCCGCGTCAATACACCTTTGTAGACTGTCTGCAAAAGTATTCAGATGGAACACTACCTGATTACACCCAAGCTAGAGAAGATTATGCTGAAACGCAGGCTCGAAAATCCGAACTAATTGAGCGCTTTGAGAATATGCCAGAGGTCAAGGCATTTTATGCTAAATATGAGGATGTAAATGTTTCTGTTCGTGATGATCATCTTTCATATTTTTCTGGACGTGAAAATGATTTGTTAGTTAGAATGAATTTGTTTTTTGAGGAAAACTATGAATTACATCATATTGATTTTCATTGTTATTATCAAAATACTCATCTAGTTGAGATAGCCCAAGAAGACATTGTGTATCATTTGGAAAATCGTGATTGCAAAAAGCCTGATAAATAGGAAATGAAAACTGGATAATCTTACTATGATTATCTAACCCATAATCATGTTTTCTACTCTGTATTTGTTTTTACAATGGCTTCATAGTTTGATATATCAGAATTCCAAACTATCTCAATTCCACGATGCACGTTGTTCTCTGTGATGATGTCAAGTGCCTGTCTGTCAAGTTCATTTTTTAGCTTATCAAGTGATTGTATCTTTTCGGCTAAAATGGATTCCATGGAATCATTGTATTTGTCCCTGATTGCAGTTATTAGTTCACTTAGCTCCTTTTCTGTCATAGAGACCGAATAGGATTTTACAATGATTTCTTTTTCAGCTTTTTTTGCCTCTTCCTTTTCAGTTGCATATAATTTGTCATAGTGTTTTATTAGCTCAAGTTTCTTTTCCTCAACTTCATTTCCAAGGTCTCGGAATTTTTGATTGATAAGATGTGCAATTGCATCAAGGTCTTGTCCAGTCTGCTCTGCAGTGTCAGTACTCAAGATTTTTGCATCAGGACTTGTAGAAACATGTGTTAATGGAAGCTCTCCCATGCCATGCAAAATCCACATTTCTGCAGTTGATTCAGTCACACATGTATAATCATTTGCATGAAAACGATGAATGACTACATATCCTTCCCTGCATTGTGTGTTTGCGTCTGTCTTGCCAAGTGCCTCGTATGATAGCTTGTCATCAGGATTTGCTGCAAGATATGCGGGGTCTGCCCTATAGTCTGTATAATATTGGTTTAATTTTATAATATTTTCTGTACTGTTTACAAACTGTCCTTGAATGTCAAAGAGTAATTGTTGTTTATAGTATGCAAGATTGTGCTTTACATTGAATTGCGCATTTGCCTCAATCAGCTCAATTCTTTTTGTTTCAGCTGCTTGAATGTATGCCTCTCTTGCCTCTCTCATGGTTCCCCCATTGGCTATTGCCTGTTTTAGAGCATCACGTCCCGCCTTTACCTTCATCTCCTTGAATTCAAATGCATCCCAGAACACTTCTTGTACTGCAGATGGTTTGTCTGAGGCAAATCTTTCAAAGGAGTTGCGTGAGCTGTACTCTTCCCACAAAGCATCCCATTCCTTAAGATCTGCGTTTAGGCGCTCTAGTGCTATGGCCCTTTTTTCTTCTAGCATCCTTTCAGCTTGAAGCTTTTGGTAGTTTTTTTGTTCTAGGTCTGCAATCCATTTTTTTGTAAGCTCAATCTTTTGCAAAATGTCTTGTGCTACAGGATCATTTGCCAAGTCTCCTGATAGAGTCATCTGAGGGCTA
>DATBIP010000176.1:0-3720 GCA_036556885.1 Nitrosopumilaceae archaeon | reverse complement strand
TGATTCATCAATTAAAGATTTGACATTCAAATTGGACAAGAGCCCCCCAATTGGTGCTACGATTAATAATAAAACCGGAGTATTTTCATGGACACCTACAGAAGCACAAGGACCAGGAACATATCTATTTGATATTGTAGTTTCAAAGGGATCTTTAGAATCTAGAGAAACAATTTCAGTTACAGTAAATAATGAATCTGTCACCCCTCCCCCATCTACAACTCAGCCTGAGCCAGAACCAGAGCCTACCACAAAGATTCCAGACTTTATAGATCCAAAAAAAGGAGCACAATACTATCTTGATAGATACAACAATGAACCAGCTTACAAAAAATGGTTTGATACAAACTACCCTGATTACACTATACAAGAAGCAATAGAGTTGGCAATACCTGGCTCATTTTCTGAAGATTCTGCAAAACCAATTTTACCTTTTGTAGATCCTAAAAAAGATCCACAATACTATATTGACAGATACAACAATGAACCTTCCTACAAATCATGGTTTGATGAAAATTTCCCAGACTATACAATATTTGAAGCAGTTGGTGTAGAAGAACCAGAAGAGATAGAAGAACCAGAAGCACAAACTGGCGTCTGTGGACCGGGAACTGTTTTAGTAAACGGGTATTGCGAGGCTAAAGAAAGTGCATCAGGAGGAGGATGTTTAATTGCCACTGCTACTTTTGGCTCTGAGCTTTCTCCACAGGTACAATCGCTAAGAGAATTAAGAGATACTACCTTACTTCATACAAATTCTGGAAGTTCGTTTATGACTGGATTTAACCAGTTTTATTATTCATTTTCTCCAACAGTAGCAGATCTTGAACGGGAAAATCCACTTTTCAAAGAAGCAGTCAAGATATCCATTACCCCAATGATTTCTTCACTTTCTATTCTAAATTACGCCAATATTGATTCAGAACAAGAGGTGCTAGTTTATGGGATAGGCATCATCTTGTTAAATATTGGAATGTATTTTGCACTTCCTATATTTACAATATTAACAGTAAAAAGAAACCTTTTCCATAAATCATCTAGAAACTAATCACAAATTCAATTCTTAGGAGTGATCCGATTTTATTTTTTCTTTTTTCATCCACGTAGTTCTATTTTTGTGATCAATTAGTACAACTCCCATTTGTGATATCTGGTCTCTAATTTTATCTGCATCTTGAAACTTTTTTTGTGTTCTTAATAACTCACGTTTTTGAATAAGATCATTTATTGAGTTAATCTCCACTTCTGAAATTTTTGGTAATATTAAACCTAAAATTTCTACCATTTTTTCAAAATATGGTAGTGCAATAACAGCAATTGATTTTGTAAGAGAATCAGATGCCGCAAGTTGATTTATTTTATTTACAAATTTAAAAAATGCAGATAAAGCTAAATGTGTATTGAGATCATTATCTAATGCAGCATCAAACTCTTTTTTGGATTCTGAAATAATATTTTCAATTTTTACAGCATTACCGTCTTCTGTGGATAATTTCGTCTCATAATATGCTGATTCTACCTGTCTCCATTTTGTTATGTTTTCCTGAAGCAATTCTTCTGAATAGTCTATTGGTTTTGAATAATGCCCTGATAAAGAAAATAATCTAATGATATTAGGCCCCCAATTTTCAAGCGTATATCGAATTGATTTGATATTTCCTTTTGATTTTGACATTTTTTCATTATTTATGGTAATCATTCCAACATGCATCCAAATTTTTGCAAATTGCTTTAAAGTATGAGACTCTGATTGCGCAATCTCATTTTCATGGTGAGGAAAAATTAAATCCCTTCCTCCACCATGAATTTCAAAGTCTTCTCCAAGATATTTGATACTCATAGCTGAGCATTCAATATGCCACCCAGGTCGTCCCCTCCCCCAAGGACTCTCCCAAGAAGGATCATCCTTTGAAAACTTCCACAATGCAAAATCAAGAGGATCATTTTTTGCCTCATCAACTTCTACTCTAGCACCTGCTAAAAGGTCATCAATTTTTTTCTTTGATAGTTTTCCATATTCTTTAAATTTTGAAACAGAAAAATACACACCGTTCTTAGATACATATGCAATTTTTTTTCCAATCAAATCCATGATTAAATTCTGCATATCTTGTATGTGCTCTGTTGCTTTTGGGTATCTAGATGCTCGAAGGACATTTAATTCATCAAAGTCCTTAAAGTAATTTTCAATATATCGAGAGCTAATAGCTGATGCCTTTACATTCTCACGCTTTGCTCTCATGATAATTTTATCATCAACGTCTGTAAAATTTTGTATAAATTCAACTTTAATTCCCTTTGATTCTAGATATCTCCTTAAAACATCAAAAACAATTATTGTTCTTGCATGACCAATATGTGATTCATCATAAACCGTAACTCCACATAGATAAATTCTAACTTTATTAGAAAATTCAAGTTTCTTTTCTTTTTGACTTAGAGTATCAAAAATTATCATTTGGCTTACTCTCTCATGGTCTTGCAGCTGTTATTCTCTTGTGTTCACTAGTTTTGTACATTTGGTAGATCTTCTCAACGGTTGATTTTTCAATATTTGTAAATTGAGATGTTTCATCAATTGACAATTTTTTTTCAATTAGGCAATATAATATAGAATCAATTTCATCATATCTGACTCCTATTTCTTCCTCAGCCACATGACCCTTCCATAAATTAGGACTACTCTTTTTTTTAATTATTGATTCTGGAACTCCTAGAAATCTAGCCATCTCCCTTACCTGAGTTTTGTATAATGAAACTATTGGAAGAATATCCGCACTTCCGTCTCCAAATTTAGTAAAATAACCGATTAGAAATTCACTTTTATCACTTGATCCAACAACAAGTAAATTTTTTACATTTGCATAATAATAAAGCAAGTTTGCTCTAACACGGGCTCTTAAATTTCCTAGTGCAAAATCATTTGGCTCAATGTACTTTGAATACTCTTTAACAATCAGATTGATATCTAAAAGCTTGTAATCTAACCCTAATCCATCAATAATTTTTAGCGCGTCTTCTGTTTCTTCTTTTGGAGATATTTTTGAATCAGGCAATACTAAAACAAGCATTTTTTCTTTTAACACTCTAGCACATAGATAAGTAATTACAGCAGAGTCAATCCCTCCACTGAGTCCTAAGATAATCCCATTAGATTTACTGGCTTTAACTTGGTTTTCTAGAAACTCCTCAATTTTTTTTGTAATAGAAGAATAATCTATTTTTTTAATTTCTTCAAGTAATTGGTCGTTCATTATAATTTTTCTAAAACTGATTTACAATAAAAGTGATGTTAAATTCTATACTTCCACGTAAATTCCATCTTCTCTTGCTTCAACCTTGTAAGTTTGAAGTGTAACATCTTTTAGATAATCAAGTAACTTACCTGTTTTGATGTTATAGTGCCAAAAATGTAGTGGGCACTCTACTATGTCCCCTTCTAATTTGCCAGGGGCAATATGTCCATCTTGATGAACACAAATGGCGTCTATTCCATGATATCCATTCTGATTAAATATTGCAATTTTTTTATCATCTACTTTAAACTCTCTCCCTTTACCTGGGGCTATAGTTCCTTTTTCTGCAACTTTTTTCCAAACCATCAAAAAATTTACTAAATTTGTTACTTATTTAGATTCGCATAAAATTATGATAGGATTTTATAGTATAGATCGATTCTGGGACTACATTGAGCAAAATTAAAAATCCAAAACTAGCAAA
>DATBIP010000175.1:0-1884 GCA_036556885.1 Nitrosopumilaceae archaeon | reverse complement strand
GATTCTTCATTGATTATGTATGGTTTTAGTTTCTTATGAGTTGAAAACATTCTTTCAAAACCCACTGTTAAATCTCTAATAATTGGAAAATTGTTCATTGGTTCAACTGTGACTACATCAGATTTTAGATCACTAATTTTTGTAAAACAGGCTAAAGAAGGTCTTCCATTAATTTTCATTCCACATGAGCCACACGTTGCTTGTCTACATGAATAACGGACACCAACAGAATGATCCAGATGTTTCTTCACTTCTAAGATAGCATCTAAAACTGTTGTCCATTTTTGATATGGTATTTTAAATTCATCAAATTTTTGTTCAGTGTTTTTTTTCGGGTTTGAACGAGAAATTCTCAGTGTAATAGTTTTTGTTGGTGAGATCATATTCTTCGATTCTTTTTTTGAGATTTGTAAGCTTTCATCTATCATTTTATACCATCCCAAAACTTGTCATAAATATTGTTCTTGAACCATACAAAATAGTTAATGCCATCGCTGCTAGACATCCATAAGTCACGGATTTTTCATATCCAGATCCTTGCTTTAATTCCAGAAGAATTACTCTTAATCCATTAAAGCCATGAATTGAAAGCAATATCAAAATTATTTCTAACATTCCGGCATATGGTAATAACTTGTAGTTTGCAATTACACTTTCATATTGCAAAGACTCTGCAAACCCTTGAGTAAGCCTAAATAAAATATGAACTGCTACAAGTGCCACTGATGCAAGAGCAGTTCCATAATGAATTTTCATAATTAGGCTTTCTCGCATTTTATTCACCAAACATAACAGCTAAACCATACATCATTGCTAGAGCTGAAAGAACAATTGCTGAGTAAATTGCAATTTTGTGCCTAACATTTTGGGATTGTGGAACATAAGGATAATCAGGTCTTGCAGGTTTTCCAACACCAATACCGCCATGACCAAGCATTACACGTATTCCATTAACTGTATGAAAAACACTCATCCCAATTACAATTGCGAGTATTATGTGGCCTTCAGGGGTTTGTGTAATTTCTAAAAATTCTTCCCACCCTACTTTTCCTCGTAAGATATTACTTGTTTCATAAATATGGGCAACAAAATAGGCTAGTAATCCTAGGCCAGTTAATCTCATCAACAAATAAGCAAATCTTTCAATTCCATATCTGGTGGGATTTGCCATTCCCTTGATTCCTTCTTTATTTTCATCTACTTTGGTCATCAGTATTTCCTCTCCACAGGTTTGTAATTTGTGATTGTGACAGGATGTTTTTTCATTATTGGTTCCTTTGGATCAAAATATGCAAGAGTATGATGTAGAAAATTTGTATCGTCTCTCTTTGGATAATCTGTTCGTGCATGACTACCACGTGATTCCTTTCTATGGATAGCACCAAGAAGAACAACTTCTGCAACTCTAAATATGGAATCGAGTTCCATCACGTTTGTAAAGTTTGTATTATATTCTTTAGCGTGATCATCCACATGTTTCCATGATTTAGTTTTTAATTCACGCAATTTTTTTAATCCATCTACCAAATCAGATTCATTTCTATAAACATAGGCTTTATCATTTAGTGTATCAGTCAATTCTTGTCTAATTTCGTACGGATTCATATCACCTTGTCCACGGAATATCCCATCATAGATTCTTTTTTCTTCAACTTCTACAAGATAGTGAGGAAAAGGAGTCGAATGTTGTTTGGTTAAAATATAATCTACTGCTAATTCGCCTGTAATTCTACCCCATACAATGCATTCTGAGGTAGAGTTGGCTCCTAATCGGTTTGCACCGTGAACACTATTACAAGCAGCTTCTCCAGCAGCCCAGACTCCTTCAAGTTCTGTGGCTCCATCAATATTGGTATGAATTCCACCCATCATATAATGTGCTAC
>DATBIP010000174.1:0-8756 GCA_036556885.1 Nitrosopumilaceae archaeon | reverse complement strand
TAGGCAGCTAAGAAAATTTATTACATTTTTAAAATCAAACCCAAAAATACTTCAGAACTTTAATAATCTTTAAAATTCTCAAATTTTGAATCTAGTTTTTGATAAAGATTTGAATTGAATCGCGCGATGTGGCATGTTTCATTAGTTTAGTTCCTGCTGGGGACCGTTTTGGGATTTTAATTTGACCTTTTCTAGTAACCCGTGAAGATTCAAGATAGTCATTATTCAAATAAAGGTCGGCATAACTGCCAGCGTTATCTTTTCCTACAGTAAACAATAGTGAGCTACTTGATTCAGAAAAATCAAAAGGCAATTCATAGCCTCCAGAGACATGACTAGAAGATTCCTTTGGTACTACATCGATGTGAACCTTTAGCATTTTTTCTAGATCATTAATTGTTGCGCCGCCTCTGCCGATAACTGATGGAATAAACTGTTTTGCCACCATTACCTTAACGCTATTAGCAGACAAAATTTCGACTTCAGCATTAGGATCAAATCTTCTAAATGTGTCCCTAACTTTGTCTTCTGCTAATTTTTCAATTCCAACCCTTGCTGTCTTTTTTGGAACAGGAACAATAACATTTTCTTCACCAAATGTGTAGATTTCATATTCCAGAGTATTATCCTCAAAATCACGAATTTCAATTACTGGTCTAGCTAAATCCTGCTCAAACATTCCTGAAGGGACTTTAACTTTGAGCTCCAACTCGTACACTTTTTTAATTTTTCCGTCTTTGACAAAGACTACAGTATCAATTACACTTGGAATAATACCCAACTCAATTTTGCCAATAAAACGCTGGATTGCATCAATTGGGGAATTTGCATGAATTACTCCAACCATGCCTACTCCAGCTAATCTAAGTTCGGAAAATGTTTGAAAGTCTTCACGTCGTCTTACTTCATCAAATATTGTATAATCGGGTCTAACCAAAAGTAAAATATCAGCAGAATTATCAAAACTTCCATCTAGTCTAGTGTATTGAGTAATTGCTGGGTCTACTTGCAAATCACGAGGTGACTCAAATGTCTTGACAATTTTTCCTTTCTTGTGATAAAAATCTGCAAGACTTGAAGCCAATGTACTTTTACCAGAGCCAGGAGGTCCTGAAATTAAGATTCCTTCAGCTCTTTCTGAAAATCTTGTTTTGAGTTTGTCAGATAAAGCATATTCATCTATTGATAGGCGAACAATTGGATGTACGATAGTTATTTCATAACTTTCTGAAAAGGGCTGATATGTAATTGCAATACGATAGTCCCTATGCTGAACAACTATCGCTCCTGGTTTTGAGATTTCTAAATTACTTTTGTTGTTAAGTTTGGAAATATCCAAGATCTCTGTTGTCATACTACGAAGATAGTCACGTGTCAAGATTTTATCTTCGATTACTTGAAGACTAAATGAACCTGGTTTTCCTTTTTTTGCCATGGGAGGCAATCCTTCTTTTAGATGAACGCTCATAGTTTGATCATCAAAAAATCTTAAAAATTCTAAATCCTCTTGATTTAGTTCTAATTTTTGATAATTGACCTCAACTCCTTCTGCTTGAGCAACTAACATCTGAACATAATCTGATGTATACAACACTGCATTATTTTGCTTGGCAATGTCTTTGATTATTGCATCAATTCTGCCACGTTCAGATAGTCTTACATCATCAAAACTTGGTCTAAGACCTTCAAATTTTATTATATTACCAGAGGTCTTTGAGATATCTTGTAGTTTTTTGATTTCATTTAAACCTGTAAAGCCTTGTTCTTTTTTTTGAGAGGCTTGTGATTGTAATTCATCAAGAACTGCTACTGGAATTATAATTTCAGAGTTCTTAATTGTTCCAGATTCAATCAGTTTAGTAATGTTACCACTAACTATCACACTAGTATCAACTACAATTTTTGACAATACTACAAGCTATACCATGCCACTTTTATTCATAACTAAGGAGAAAATAAAAAAGGAAAAACAAAGACTAGAGAGAAAGTGCGTCGGAAATGACTTTTAAGACCTTATCAAAGTCAAATGGCTTTGTAATTGAAGCGAGTGCTCCTGCATCAAGGCATTGTTTTATTATTGCTTGATTGTCACTCGCAGTAATTAGAACAATTTTAGCTTCAGGATAAAATTCCATAATTTCTTTAACAACAGTTAGTCCGTCTTTTTTTGGCATGGCAAGATCTAACAGCATAAGGTCAGGCTGAAGTTGAATGAATTTTTCAACTGCCTCATTGCCATCTATTGCTTCTCCAGCCAAATCATATTTTCCTATAGATAGGATATCTTGCAAAACCATCCTAATTGCGTCTGAATCGTCTGCAATTAGGACTTTGGTCATAGTTTAATGTCGTAGCTGTTGCTTAAGAGAGAGCCTAGTCCAAATATTTCGAATATTTGGTTTTAATCTTTTGTATAATATTTCTTGGATTATTTTTGATTCCTTGCATAGAATTATCCATAAAAACAGTAGATTCACGTAATATTGAATATATTCCATCAAGATTTTTTTCTTCCGTCATACAGTTAAGTAAAATGTCATTTAATGCGGAAATCTCACCAATGTCTTTTTTTCCCATCATAGGAGCAAGACCCTTAATTTTATGAAAATGTTTTTCAATTGATTCATATTTTTTAGAGATATCTAAATCGTTCTTACAAGATTCTAAAATTTTCTGAATCGAGGCGATCTCGTCTTTAATTTCTTTAGTTGCAACCTTAATGAACTCATCAGACATCGAGTCTACATCTAAAAGATTTTAAGAGGTATTTTTATAGTCTGTGGAAATTTACAGGTTAAGTATTGAAGATTATCCAAAAAGCCTACTTTCTGGTTGGGATTCTTATTGCAGCAGCGGCTGTTAATCTAGTTTTATTGTATCAAGCTCAACAAGAAAGCACCGATGAATCATATACAATTATTCGTGCAGCTGATCTTAAAGCAAAAGTCGAAACACTAGCTAGTCTTGCAAATTCAATTGCAAGTGGAAATGAAGTAGATCGTCAAACTCTGAAAGATGAAATGGATGAGTTTGAATCAGTTCTTAACATATTAAAAACAGGCGGAACAATAAGAGGCCAATCAGTTGTAACGATTCCTGAAAACATTTTAGATGAATATGACAAAGTAGTAAATTCTTGGAATATTTACAGGCAAAGTGCTGAACAGATTCAGACTACGGCAGTATTTCATCAAGAATCGGTTAATTCGTTAAATTATATTTTAGAAAAAAATGGCGAAATGGCATTGACAACTGATTCGCTAGTTAGAGAATTAGAACCACTTGACAGAGACTATAATAGGCATAAGGAAATTGCACTCGAACTAAATGATCTAGCAAAGAGCATAGGGCAGAATGCATTGTTGATTTCAATAGGCGAGGAAGAAGGAGTTCATGAGAAACTGCAGAAAGATAGATTAGCATTTGAGGCAGGAATTAGAAAATTACTTCAAGTCTCTACAGATGACTTGGATCTATCTAGCATTGGCCAAAGTCCAGAAAATTTGATACCTATTCCAAGGGAAAACTCTAACGCATTAAGAGAACTAGACCCATTGTGGGAAGCTGTTCAGCTAAGAGTTGCAATCCTAGAAAAAAATCCATTGCTTTCTAATGAATTTGGTACTGCATTTAGTAAGCTAAAAGAAGAAAGATTGGTACTAATTGGGGCATTAGATAATTTACTTGATTCGTGGAACCAAGAACTTCAATCAAGAAGCTCACAGCGAGGAACAGTTGTTCAAACACTTTTGGTAGTAGATATTGCAATATTTTTCCTTGTTATAGTTGTAGTTAGACAATCGCTTAACCCACTTGAGATAATTACAAGAGCACTCTCAAGAGTCAAGGAGGGAATCTATGGTGAAAAAATTAATTATAAAGCAGCAGATGAAATTGGGGAGCTTGTCAATACGTTTAACATAATGTCAGATACAATTAAACAAAAAACTGAAGAGGCCAAAGCAACAGACATTGCAAAAGATGAATTTTTATCCATGATTACACATGAATTAAAAACTCCACTTGTTCCTATTCAGGGATATGTAGATATTCTATTAGGAGAACATTTGGGAACTCTGACTGAAAAACAAAAGGAGCGTTTGAAAATTATTAAAACAAGTTCCGAGTCATTGTTAAGAATTATTTCAGATCTTTTAGATGCACAAAAACTTGAGCTTGGAAAATTAGTTGTTAAAAAAGAAAATCATGATATCAAAGACACTATTGATAGAGCAGTTGAGTCATTACAACCACGCGCATTAGAAAATAAAGTTACAATAAAGCAACACTTGAACAATGAAATTATCATACCACATGATCCAGAAAGGATAAGACAAGTCTTAACAAATTTGGTTAAAAACAGTCTAGATGTTGTAGAGCCAAACTCTGGTCTTATAGAAATTTTTGTAGAAGATTCTGCAAAGGAAGTAAAGATTAGTGTAAAAGACAATGGGCCCGGAATTCCTATCGATAAACAGGAAAATCTTTTCAAAAAATTCTATCAAGTTGATACTTCATTAACAAGAGAAGTAGGAGGTAGCGGACTAGGACTTGCTATCTGCAAGGGGTTAGTAGAAGAGCATGGAGGGGAGATTTTAGCAGAAAGCACACCTGGCATAGGCTCTACTTTTACTTTTACTATCCCAAAAAGCCACCAGCCAGTATAGTGAATCATTACGATCTAAAAACTGAAAATTATAAAACACTTGCCTAGACATGAGATTTTTGCTAGTATCTCATATGGCAATGGAAAGCTTGGAGATAATCGAAAACTGTAACCGGGATTTCTACTCTAATTGCAAGGCATATTTTGATGCCTTACAAAAGCAAGGAAAAACTGATTACGGTTTTGAAGACGAGTTTTACTTCACAATGCCTGCAATTTCTGGGCCTGCATAAGATTTAGCAATGCCATAGAACAATTGTAGTTGTGGAGAAAAACCTAGAAGATTTTGCTCAAAAAGCTGTAAGTTATGCTTTAGCTGAAGGGTGCCAATATTGTGATGCTAGAGCAGAAATTATATCAAAAAAAGGAATAACAATAGAAAATAACGAAATAGAAAATTCTACTGAAATAAACGATAGTGGGATAGGCATTAGAGTTTTAAATAATGGTGCATGGGGATTTTTTTCAATTTCAAACCCACGAGAATTTAATGAAATCAAAAAAGGAATTCACGATGCTGTAAAAGCAGCACTTTACTATTCTTCAAAAAAGAAAAAAAAGGTAATTCTTACAAGTTGTCCTGAAATTACTCAAAAAATAGATTTTCCTGTTAAAATTGTGCCAACAATTGATGAATTAATAGAAATTGGAAATGACTGTAGCAAAATAATCCTGCAAAATAAGAAAATAATAAAGTCTCAAATCAGTTTAGTGTATAGTACAGTATCAAAGTTTTTTATTAATAGCGAGGGCTCTAAAATTAATCAAAATTTTACCGATACGGTAGCTGATCTTTCAGCTACTGCGCATGATAATGGCTTAACCCAGTCAGTAAACATTACCGAAGGGGGAAGGGGTGGAATGGAGAAACTATCTTCTAAAATAGATATCAGAGATACTTCAAAGTTTATTTCAGAAAAGGCATCGCTTCTGACAGATGCAAAACCTGCAAAAGAAGAAAAAGCTACAATAATCATGAATCCAGATTTTGTTTCTCTGTTAACGCATGAGATACTTGGCCATCCTTCGGAGGCAGATAGAGTTCTTGGAAAAGAGATGGCATGGGCCGGAGGAGCATGGTGGGCTGGAAAGTTAGGAGAAAAAATTGGCTCTGATATTCTCAATGTTTTTGATGATCCAACAATTGAAGGAACGCTAGGATGGTATCAGTTTGATGATGAAGGAAATAGAGCGGGTAGAACTAGGCTTATTGAAAATGGAATACTCTCAAACCATATGCAAAGTCGGGAAACAGCAGAAATTTTTCACACAACGCCAAGTGCAAACATGCGAGCATCCTCATATCGATTTATGCCACTCATTAGAATGGCGTGCACATGTATTGATAGAGGCGATTGGGAACCTGATGAAATGATTAAAGATGTTAAAAATGGATATTTAATTTCTAACATGAAAATTCCTTCAATCGATATGAAAAGATACAATTGGAGTATCTCATGCCAATTTGCTCAAAAAATTGAAAATGGCGAAATCACTGATTTATTACGAGATGTGATTGTATTGGGCACCGCTCCAGATTTCTTCAACTCAATTGATGCGTGTGGCAAAGACTTTACGGTTAGGCCAATCACAAATTGTGGTAAGGGAGACCCAATGCAGTCAATGATTATGGGAAATGGTGGCCCTTCAATTAGGGCAGTTGCTACCATTCGGAGCGTCTAGATGAACTCTTATGAAGATATGAGAAATCAAATAGTAAATTGTACAAAATGTGATCTTTGTAAAACCAGGAAAAATGCAGTACCAGGAAAGGGAAACCTAAAATCAGAAATAATGTTTGTTGGGGAAGCACCTGGTAGAAGTGAGGACAAGCTGGGAGAACCATTTGTTGGTGCTGCGGGAAAAAAACTTTCAGTTGCTCTAGAAAAAGCTGGTATCTCAAGGGAGTCAGTTTACATTACAAATGTAGTAAAATGTAGACCGCCAAATAACAGAGTTCCAACTATGGAGGAAAAAAAATCATGTGAAAAATATCTAGAATCTGAGATTGCATTAATTAAACCAAAAGTCATTTGTATAATGGGAAACACAGCATATCAATCCATACTGGGAGGAAATAACATTACAAAGGAGCGTGGAAAATTTATCAAAAAAGATGATAAATTGTATTTTTTAACAATACATCCTGCAGCAGTAATTTACAATCAACAACTTGTAGATTCACTTGAAAAAGATATCAAAGAATTAGTAAAAGGTATCAAAAATTATGAGAAATAAGTGAGAACACTAATGAAAGTTTTACCAAGATCATTTTACTCAAGGGATACAGTAAAGGTTGCAAAAGATCTTCTTGGGAAAAAACTCGTTAGAAAAATAGGAAAGAGAACAATTTCGGGAATAATTACAGAGACAGAAGCATATCGCTACAAGGATGATCCTGCAAGTCATGCATTTGGAGGAATGACTGAAAGAAATAAGGTCATGTTTGGTCAGGTTGGGATTGCATATGTCTACTTTACATATGGGATGCATTACTGCTTTAACGCCGTAGCAAGAAATAGTCATTATGATGCGGGAGCAGTTTTAATTCGTGCATTAAAACCAGAACTAGGAATAAATGAAATGATAAAAAATAGAAAGATGAGTTCTTTGAATAATTTAACAAATGGTCCAGCGAAGCTTACTCAAGCCATGAGTATAACTAAAAAACAATATGGCGAGGATCTTACCTTATCGTCTACTTTGTGTATCATTGAGGGAATTAAGACTAGGAAAATTAGTTCTAATCCTAGAATAGGAATAAAAAACGGAACAGACATGCTTTGGAATTTTAAAATAGAAATCTAATCCTTCTTTTCTTCTTCTTCAAGTGTCCATGGAGCAAATCTTCCAAGAATCTTTTCCCAATCTAAGCGAAGAAGTAAAAATACTACCATAGTCAAGGATGCTCCAAACACAATCATTCCTATGTAAATTGTGCTAGCATCATGAATATTCTCAAGTAGTGGGTCAAGTAGTGAAATGCCAACAAAATGCGATACCAGCACTATGATGTAGCATAAAACGATTTTTCCAGTTAAAGTAGCTACAAAAAATCTTTTGGGGTTATATTTTGCCAGGCCTAGTGGAATGTATACAAGATCATCTGGTATTGGAGTGGCTGCTGCTACAAATGTTGCTGCGCCTCCATATCTTTTTACTAATCTTTCAAAAGGTTTCATTCTTTTTCTTGTCTTTTCAGAGATTATACGTCCACCACCATAACTTACATAGAAAATAATCTGTTTTGCGATGGTGGCCATAACTGCAGATAAAATTGCTAAGGCATGGAGATTAAATTGATCACCAACTGCCATAGTTGCCAGTAACACAAACGATGGGATTGGAACAAATGGAATCAGTGAACCAAAAAAACTCACAAGACTAAGAGCAATGTAGCCTACCTCAGAGGCAAAAGGAAAGAGAATTTGTGAAAAAACTGTAAAATCCACTAACCAATGATTTTACTAGCGCTATTTAACCCTAAAAATTGGAAAAATTACATACAAGGTTGTTTTTTGAATCTAAATCATTAAAATATCATATTTTGATAGCGATATTGTAATGGTAAAAAAAGAACACCAGATGATCTGTCAGAGAATCTCTAGAATTAGCCCATACATCAGATTTGTCGGCGTAATTGGAACTAAGGGAAAATTATTAGCATATTATAGAAGACCAAACTTCAAGCCATTACTTGATGCAAAAAAGACCCACAATCAATTTTCAAACATTGCAATTAGCACCGGTCTTGATGCAGTTTTTGATAAGGAGCTTGGCGAGACCCTATTTGTATGGGAGGAGCGAAAAAAAGTTCAAACCATTTCATTTAAAGTTAAAAAAAATAGGGTTTGGGTTTCAATTGATAGAAAAGTAGTACGCTCTGAGATGCTTCGAATTATCGACGCTTGTTTGCCAATAGTAAAGTTCTATTCGTAAAGCCAACACATTACGTAACCTGTATCATTTTTGAATCTAGGTGGGTCTTTTTTGCATTTTTCCATAGCTTCTGGACATCTATCAATGAACCTACAACCTCCTTTTGGCTCAAGAAGATCTGGTGGATTACCTCTAATGAATTTGGGTTTTT
>DATBIP010000173.1:0-10957 GCA_036556885.1 Nitrosopumilaceae archaeon | reverse complement strand
TGGAAACCTATGAGAAAGTGAGAATCCTAGTATTATGCCAAATATTGTTGCCCTTGCCGCATGACCTGAAGGATATGATGCGTTAAAGCTTCCTTCACAAAATAAAGCAAAAGTATCCTCGCTGGCTTCTATTGGAAATGGAGTCCCCTGAAAATCTAAACTAGGTCTATCTCGGTCTACACCACATTTGATATATCCTGTAAGCAAAGTGGCAAGCACTAACAAAATCATTAGAGTTAGCCCGATTTTTCTTGTTTTTTTAATAATTAATAGTATGATTGAAAAGATTAGCATGTATAAGACATCTCCTATTTCTGTAATTGACTCCATTAGAAGGTCTAATACTGGATTACCTGCTATTGATTGAAAATAGATAATTACTGATTCATCAAATTGTTTTGTAACTTCCCAGTAAACTAGGAATGTAACCAAAAAAAATGCTAGTACTGTAAGAACAAAAGGTCTTGAACGAATGTCAAAAAGCCATGTTTGCAATTATGTAGCCCTCATTTGTGTCATTTTTAATTTTTCTCAATATGATTTAGTGTATTATGGGAAATACATGTTACTCTAACATTATTCATTACTGAATCTAAAAGGATAGTATTGTAGGTGAAAATAAAATCAGATTTCTGATCGACTCAAAGATTTTAACGGGGTTAAAAAAAGGAAGTATGTGAAGCTTTTAACTCTTGATGATTTCGATCTTAAAGGTAAAACCATCTTCTTACGAGTTGACATGAATTGCCCAATTGATCCTGTCACTATGGAAATTTCAGGGACAAAAAGAATTGAAGAAGCTACTGAAACGATTAATGCAATCAAAGATTCCAAATTAGTAGTTGCGTCACACCAAGGTAGAGTTGGAAATAAGGACTATACTGGCATGGAAAAACATGCAGAGGTTTTAGAAAAATTATTGAACCGAAAAATCAAATACATTGAGGATGTTATTGGGACCACAGCTCAAAATGAAATTAAAAATATGAAAAATGGAGATGTGATATTACTTGATAATCTAAGATTGTGTGCTGAAGAAAATTATGAATTTTCGTCATCAGCTGCTGCTGAAACCATAATGGTCCAAAGGTTACACAAACTTTTTGATCTTTGTGTATTAGATTCCTTTCCAAGTGCTCATAGGTCACATCCTTCAATTGTGGGTTTTGCACATATTTTACCTGCATGTGCAGGTAAAATTGTTGAAAGGGAAGTAAGAAAATTAGATGAAATTATGACAGTCGCCAAAGCTCCTCATGTGATTGTTCTAGGAGGTTCAAAGGTTACTGATAGATTAGAGGCAATCAAGTTGTTAATAAAAAAGGGAAGAGCTGATCATGTACTTCTTACAGGTTTGATTGGAAATGTGTTTATGAGAGCTCAGGGACGAATTAGGGCACCATTAGGAATCTCAAGAGAAGAAGAGAGTGTAGCCAAGGCTCATTCGCTTATAGGTGAATATCCTGATGTTTTTTCCACACCGGTAGATGTTGCAGTAGATAAAGATGGTTCTAGAGTAGAGCTTGATGTAAGAGACCTGAGTCGAGAAGACATCATATATGATCTGGGTCCAAAAACTGTAGAACACTATAACAAATTGATATCAGGTGCTGGTACGGTTTTCATTAGTGGTCCACCTGGATATTTTGAAAAAGAACAGTTTAGTTTTGGAACTAGAGGGATTCTTGAAGCAGTTGCAAGCTCCATGGCAACAACCATCGTGAGTGGAGGACACCTAACATCTGCACTAAAAAAGTATGGATTAGCTGATAAAATTGATCACATTAGCACTGCGGGTGGGGCACTTGTCCTGTATCTAACAGGTGAGACATTACCTATGATCCAGGTTTTAGAAGAAGCTGCTCAAAGATACAGAGCTAAATAGACGCCTTACATTGTGGATTTGGGCATATTCTAGATTCTGATTTACCCAGATAGATTTCTTGATTGCAGGAATTACAATGAATCTTTTCTACTGAATCAAAGAGTTTGAACCAGACTGTGGTAAAGTTTTGTGCAATGTTTCTAACCAGACCAGAATCACAAATGTCTTGAAAATATTTTTCCATATTATCAATTGTCCAAGACTTGTCTAAATCACCATTATTTCTAATAATTTCAAAAATTTCGTCGTTTGTGAATCTTACTTCAGGATCATTGAATCTCTCAAAAATTATTTTTCTTATCTGATTTGTAATCGGGATAGAGGGTTTGAAAACACTCATGTTAGTATAACTTTGCAGCTTCTTCTTTCAAGTTATCAAATGATGATGAATTTTCAATTTTTTTGGCCAAATATGAATACAAACCTAGCTTTAAGGTTTTCAAAGATAATAAAGCGCATTTAATTCGTACAGGACTCTGTTTAATTAAATGCTCTAATCCTAGCTCAGATAATATTTCTTCTTTTTTTAGATTTTTTGCAACGTCAATATCTTTGCCTTTAATTATTTGTGTTAATACAGAGGTACAAGCCTTACAAATAGTACAACCATCACCATGCCATTTTATATCAGAAATAGAATTGCCAGTAATCTTCATTTGTAGAGTAATACTATCTCCACACATTGGGTTTGCATCGTGCTGTGAGATATCAGGATTTTCTATAGTGCCTTGGTTTTGGGCATTTTTAGCTTCATCTATTATTATTTCAGTGTAAATTGGATCACTCATAACTTGAACAACTCAGCGACTTTTTCTAGTGATTTGATGAGTTTGTCAACATCATCTTTTGTATTATAAATGTAAAAACTTGCTCTATTAGTAGCTGCTACTTGTAATCTTTCCATTAATACTTGTGCGCAGTGATGCCCTGAACGAATTGCTATGCCATCTCTATCAATGATTGTAGCTACATCATGAGGATGAACATCATGAAAATTAAATGAGATTACCCCACCTCGTTTTAAAATATCTTTGGTGCCATAAATGGTAATTCCTTTAATTTGAGACATTTTTTCTAATGCATATTTTGTTAATTCAATTTCATGTTCTCGAATTGTATCCATTCCTATTTTAGAAAGATAATCAATTGCTGTTGAAAAACCTATTACATCTGCGATATTTGGAGTTCCTGCTTCAAACTTGTATGGCAAGTCGTTCCATGTAGTTTCATATTTGTGAACTTCACGAATCATATCCCCTCCACCGTGAAATGGAACCATAGTTTCTAAAACATCTTTTCTTGCCCATAATACACCAACTCCTGTAGGTCCCAGCATTTTGTGAGCTGAAAATGCAAAAAAATCACACCCAAGCTTTTCAATATCGACTTTCATGTGAGGAACTGACTGAGCACCGTCTATCAGAGTCTTCACTCCAGCCTTTTTGCATTTGGCAATAATTTCTTCGGTGTTACTAATGGTTCCTAATACATTTGACATTTGGCTAAACGTAACTAGTTTTACCTTTCCAGTTTTTAGATATGAATCAAGATGATCTAAGATTAACTCTCCATTGTCATCGACACCGATGTATTCTAGTTTTGCACCTTTTTCCTTTGTTAAAAGTTGCCAAGGAACTATATTGCTATGATGTTCATATTCGGTAGTTACGATAATGTCTCCTTCTTTGATATGTTGTCTTCCCCATGCATAAGCCACAAGATTAATTGCCTCTGTAGTACCACGAACAAAAATTATTTCTTCACGATTTTTTATGTTTAGAAACTTTGCTATTTTATCTCTGGTAGACTCGTAAGCTTCAGTTGCTTCTTCTGCAAGAGCATATACAGCTCGATGAATGTTAGCATTATGATTTGTGTAATAATCACTAATTGCGTTAATGACTTGAATTGGTTTTTGAGTTGTTGATGCATTATCCAAATACACTAATTGTTTTCCATCACGGACAGTTCTTTGTAATATAGGAAAATCTTTTTGAATTTTTTCTAATGAAAAACTACTAGTTTGCATTTTATACCTCTACGTAAACCTCGTTCTTATCTATTTTAACATTGTATGTCTTCAAAGGCTCCTCTGCAGGAGGATTCAGTGGAAACCCAGTTTCTAAATTAAATACAGATAGATGCAGTGGGCATCTAATCCCTTCTTCGCTGAGTATGCCTCCAGAAAGATCAGCTTCTGCGTGAGTACAAATTCTATCTGTTGCGTAAATCTTTCCATCAAGGTTTGCTAAGAGAATTTTTTTATCATCATGATCAAAACTGTACAACTCTCCACTGCCAATCTTATCTGTATTGCATGCCTTTAGCCAATTTCCCAAACACTTTCACCTATACTTGTAATGTTGTTCAATTTCGGCGTTCTCATTATATCGTGTTTCTTCAACTTCAACTAGTGATTTTAACTGCTCATCATTTTTGATTGTCATATCACGACCTTCCCATTTAGATTCAATAAGATATGCAATCCACGCTCTAACTTGATACGACATTGTTCGTGAGAGAGGCTCCAAAAATCCTTCAACTATGATTCTTTCAGCTTCTTCTCTGCTAAGACACCTAGTTTGAAGATAAAATATCTGCTCTTCATCAATTTGGGCAACAGAAGCAGAGTGGGTTGCTTTTACATCATTAGTAAATATTTCAAGGCCTGGAATTGAATCTGATTTTGCACCTTTATCTAATAAAATGGAACGCCCTGATAGAAATGAGTTTGATTTGCTTGCCTGTTCTTTTATACGGATCATCCCTTTGAAAAGCGATTTTGATTTATCCTTTAGAATAGATTTTTCAATTACTTTTCCTTCAGTGGAAGGTTTTTCGTGATTTACATTTGAGCAAAGATCAAAAGATTGATTGTTGTTTCCAAAAACTACTTCTGAATCATTAGCAGATGCACCGGTACCGTTTAGATAATAGTCAATTCTGTACCGAGATAACATTGAACCAAATAATCCCAAATACCAGTTTATTTTTCCATCCTGTGCGATGTTACATTTTCGTGTAGAAAAGTTAACTGCACTGTGATCCATTACTTGCAAAGTTGTTCCATCTAATTTACTATTTTGACCAACGCTTACATTAAGTAATTCAAGATAGGCTTGTTGGTGAGAAAACTTTGGCGCATACAACTCTTGGACAATACTTGCTTTACTGCTTTCTTCTGTAACAATAACATTACGAGATATTGTTGATGTACCATCAAGAGAAAGTGAAGAAACTATATGAATTGGTTTTTCTAGTATCAAGTTTCTTGGAACATAAATAAAAATTCCTGAATTAAATGCAGCATTGTTAAGAGCTGTAAATTTATCTTCTTTAGAATTAGTTGACTCTAATGTTTTTTGAATGATATCACTATAATTTTTTAATGCATTGTCAATTGATGAAATTACTAATCCTTCTGATTTTAATTTGTCAGGTAAGTTAATCTTGTGAATATTTGAGCCGATTTGAACAATGCATGTTTCATTTGTCAGTTCGTTTAATCTACTTGTTAGAAAATCTGGAATAGACTTGTCTGAATCAATTGCTAATGAAACTTGATTTGGATCCATCCGATTGGCGTCAGTATATTTGTTATAAAGTGGAGATGTCTCTAGTGGAAGTTCTTGATATACACTAAGAGAGTTTTTCCTATATTCTTTAAGCCAAGTCGGTTCGTTTCTTGACGAGGATATCTCATTGATGTGGCTAGAGCCAAGTGTGGATAAAGCAAGTTTTTGCATGTCTAATCATAACAAGTACCCAGAATGTCTAACCTACTGAACCGTCCATCTCTAGTTTGATTAATCGGTTCAGTTCTACGGCATATTCCATTGGAAGTTCCTTTGTGAAAGGTTCCATGAATCCATTTACGATTAATGTTAATGCTTCCTCTTCAGAAAAGCCTCTTGTCATAAGATAGAAAATTTGTTCGTCCCCTATTTTTCCAACAGTTGCTTCATGAGTAATTGTGGCATCCTCTTGGTTGATTTCCATATATGGATAAGTATCTGTCTTTGATGTATCATCCAATAGTAAGGCATCACACCTAACAGTTGCCTTTACATTTGTTGCACCCTTTGCAACGTTTAGTAATCCTCGATAAGTAGAACGACCGTTCAATCTGCTAACTGATTTTGATGTAATTTTTGATGTTGTGTTTGGAGCTAGATGAACCATCTTTGCACCAGTATCTTGATGTTGATTCTTTCCTGCAAATGCAATCGAAAGAGTCTCACCATATGCTCTTTCGCCCATTAGATAAATTCCTGGATACTTCATTGTGAGTCTACTTCCAATGTTTCCATCAATCCATTCAACTTTAGCGCCTTCGTATGCATAAGCACGTTTTGTAACTAGATTATACACATCATTACTCCAATTCTGAATTGTGGTGTATCTTAGATGTGCATTCTTGTGTGCAACTAATTCAACAACGGCTGAATGAAGAGACTCTGATGAATAAACTGGTGCAGTACATCCTTCAATGTAATGTACTTCAGATCCTTCATCAGCAATGATAAGAGTTCTTTCAAACTGTCCAATATTTTCTGCATTAATTCTAAAGTAAGCTTGAAGTGGCATATCGACTTTGACACCAGGTGGTATGTAGATAAATGAACCACCGCTCCAGACGGCACTATTTAGTGCTGCAAACTTGTTATCTTCTGGAGGAATAATTTTTCCAAAATATTTTTTAAAAATTTCAGGTTGTTCTTTTAGAGCAGTATCGGTGTCTAAGAATAAGACGCCTTGTTGTTCCAAGTCTTTTCTAAGACTATGATAGACAACTTCAGATTCGTATTGTGCACCAACTCCTGCAAGGAATTTCTTTTCAGCCTCTGGAATTCCTAGTTTGTCAAAGGTTTTTTTGACATCTGCTGGTACATCGTCCCAACTTTTTTCAGTTTTTTCTGAGGCCTTTGCATAATAATAGATATTTTGGAAATCAATAGTACTAAGATCACCACCCCATTTGGGCATTGGTTTTTTCATAAAGATTTCATATGAACGAAGTCTAAAATCAAGCATCCATTGTGGTTCACCTTTCATCTTGCTGATACTCTCTACAACTTCTTTAGAGAGACCTTTTTTGCTTAGATGTACATAAAGTTCAGTTGAATCTTTAAAGTCATATTTTGAATAATCCATGTCAAGATTTTCAGTAGTCATGCGTGACATAACTCCGTTATATTATTAATATCTTCCACAACCAATACCACTTGTAGATCGGAGTAGGCGGAGCTAAATCATAGAGAATCGATAGGCTAAGCTAATGAAAAAATATTTTTAATTGTTTCAAAAGCTCCTGGCACTGTATGCACATCTGCTACAATGTTTTTCACATCAAGTTTGTTAAGCTCCTCTGCAGTAAAAGGACCAATTGAAACAATTTTTGTTTTCTGTAAATTATTTAATAATGTTTTTTCGTCGTAATCTTTTTTCATGATTTCAAAAAAAGCTTTTACCGATGATGCACTTGTAAAAACAATTCCATCAATTTTGTTTTGTGAAAATAATTGACGAAAATTATTCCATTGCGATGTATCACGAAACGCACATACATCATAGAGATAGATTTCTTTTACATTAAGACCAATCTTTTCTAGGAGACTCTTAAGAAAAGGAGTTGATGCTCCACTTCGTGGTACAATAACTTTTTTGCCAACAGCATTGAGTCTAGTAAAGACTTCACCTACACCTACAGAGGAATATCTTTTTGGCATGAAAGATACCTTGATTCCTTCTGATTCCAATGCAGCTTTGGTCTTTGGCCCTACTGCAATTACTATAGTATTTGCAACAGCAAGTTGAAGTTTTTCATACATTGAGATTTTTTTTGCAGAATCAAACAAAAGTTTAACTGCTTTTGAGCTCATAAAAACTGAATAATCTGGATCGTACTGTTGAGATGATTCTATAAATTCAGATACGATCTTTTCTCCCTTTGACACTAACTCGATAGTTGGTAAAGGAATTGGATTTGCATTTTCTTTAGAAACAAGCTCAACAAACTCTTCAGAATCTTCTTCAGAGCGGGTAATTGCGATCGTTTTTCCTTGTAGCATTATTATTTCCAACCTATTGTTTTTGAGAGATTAACTACCTTGCCTATTATAATTATAGATGGAGGTTTGATTTTCTTTTGAATTACAAGTTTTGAAATATTTGAGACATTGCCAGTAATCATTTTTTGTTGCGGGGTTGTTCCGTCCTGAATGACAGCAACCGGAGTCTTTTTGTTCATCCCTCCTTCGATCAGCTGTTTACAAATTATACCTATTCTTGAAAGGCCCATCATGATTACTATAGTATCTACTGATTGTGCTAGTTTTTTCCACCTTACCTTCTCTTTTGACTTTTGTAGATCTTCATGACCTGTTACAAAAACTACCGATGAGGCAAATTTTCTATGAGTCAGTGGTATACCAGCATATGTAGCCGAACCAATTCCAGATGTGATTCCAGGAATGATTTCAAACTTTATCTTTTTTTTCTTTAGATATTCTGCTTCTTCTCCACCTCTCCCAAAAATTATTGGATCACCGCCCTTTAGTCGTACAATATTTTTTTTAGTTTTAGCATACTTTACCATCAATTCATTTGTACTGTCTTGGTGAAGGTAATCATCACCAACATCTCTGCCAACGTAAACTTTTTTGGCTTTCTTTGAAACCATTGCAAGAATTTTTTTGCTAACTAATCTATCATACAGTACTACATCTGCTGTTTTTAGAAGCTCTGCTGCTCTAAGCGTTATTAATTTAGAATCTCCAGGGCCTGCACCTACTAAATACACTTTACCAATCATTTTTTGTTCCACTCCTCAACCTTTTCTCTCCAATTTATTGCAAGTTCACTAACACCCTGATTGTGAAGTTCTTTGCCTGCTAGTTTACCCAAGTTAATTGGATCATTTTTGTTTCCACTTTTTTCAACTATAATTGATTTTTTTCCATCTATAGAGTATGCTACAACAGTAAGTTTCAAGTTTTGCCCATTTGATTCTGCAAATGCACCTACTGGAAATCTACATCCTGATTCTACAAAATTGGATAGTGCTCTTTCGGCCTCTATTCTTATTCTTGAATCATTGTCTTCTATTTTTTTTAACATCGAGATTGTTTTGGCATCATCACTTCTGCTAACAATTCCTAGAGCCCCTTGCCCGGGAGATGGAGGAAAATCTATTGTTGAGAGTTTTGAGAATTTTACATCAAGACCTAGTCTATTGATTCCTGCTTGTGCAAGAACAACTGCGTCGTACTGACCTTCGTTTATTTTTCTGATTCTAGTTTCAACGTTTCCTCGAATTGGTTTTACTAGTACATCTGAACGTAGTCTTGTAACTTGGACAGCACGTCTTAAACTACTTGTTCCAATAGTTGCACCAGATTTTATGTTATCAAGAGTTGAGTTGTCTGATGAAATGAATACATCATTAATGGATTCTCTTATTGGAATACAGCTAAGACTCAGTTCAGCTGCCAGTTTTGAGGGTACATCTTTGAGGCTATGAACAGCAAAATCTACCTTCTTTTCTGCAACTGCTCTATCTATTTCAGTTTCAAAAATTCCCTTCTGATCTAACAAAAAAAGTGGACGTGCGTCAGTGTCTCCTTTAGTTTTAATGGTTTTAATTTCATAATCACAGTCTGGATTTGCTTTTTTTAATTCAGATATAACCCAGTTTGTTTGTGCCAGTGAGAGTTGACTTCCTCTGGTTCCAATTATGTATTTCAATTCTTCACCTTTTTGAGGGCAGTATAGTATGCGTTTAGAGTCTTGTTTAAATCAGATTTTGTGTGTGCGTCCGATAAGAAGACTGTTTCAAACTGAGACGGTGCAATGAAAATTCCACTTTTTAACAAAGAGTGAAATAGTTTTTTGAATTTTTTAGCATCTGCCATTTTTGATGTTCTATAGTCTGTAACTGGTTTGTTTGTAAAGAAAATTTGAAACATTGATCCTGTAAAATTAATTTGGTGAGGAATTTTCAAATCTGTGGCAATATCGTCAATGGATCTGGATAAAAGTGCACAGTATCGTTCTAGTTTTGGATAGATTTTATTTTTTAATTTGTTCAGAGTTTTAATTGAGGCAATAGAAGCACTTACCGATATTGGATTTCCAGCAAAGGTACTTGCTTGGTAAACTTTTCCTCCTGGTGTGAGCTTATCCATAATTTCTTTTCTTCCTCCAACTGCAGCTATCACAAATCCATTTCCAAGTGCTTTGCCCAATGTAGTAATGTCAGGTTTTATTCCAAAGTGTTGTTGTGCTCCACCTGGAGATACACGAAATCCAGTCACTACCTCATCAAAGATTAAAGGTACATTGTATTCTTTTGTGATTTTTCGAAGATTAGAAAGAAAATTCTTTTCAGGTAGAATCAAACCCATGTTTGCAAGAATTGGTTCCACTATGACTCCTGCTACATCGTTGTTTTTCTTAAGAACTTGTTCGAGCTCTTGTGAGTTGTTATATTGTACTACAAGTGTATTTTTTGAAACCTCTGATAAACCTCCATCAGAGACTGAGATACCATGATGTGCAGAACCAGACCCAGCCTTTACTAATACTGAATCATGTGCTCCATGATAACAGCCTTCAAATTTGATAATTTTTTTCTTCTTTGTGAAACCTCTTGCAAGTCTAATTGCAGTCATTGTGGCCTCCGAACCAGTGTTAACTAGTCTTACTTTGTTCATTGATGGAAAATTTCTAATGATTAGCTTTGATAGTTTAATTTCGATTTCTGTTGGAGTGCAAAATAATGTTCCTTTTTTAAGCTGCTTAGATACTTCGGAAATAATTTCCTTTCTTCCATGTCCTAAAAGTAAGGCGCCATATCCATTGCAAAAATCAATGTATTGATTTCCATCCTCATCCCAGATTGTAGAGCCTTGTGATTTTTTTACAAAGAATGGAAATGGTTCAAAATATCTTACTGGGCTGTTTACCCCAGAAGGAATTACTCTTTTTGCATCGATGAAGAGTTTTTTTGACTTTGGCAACAGTTTGCAGTATTTTTTGTCATTATTATTCGTAATATTTTCAAAATGGGTT
>DATBIP010000172.1:0-6416 GCA_036556885.1 Nitrosopumilaceae archaeon | reverse complement strand
AAGTTTGAAAAATTAATTGAGCGTAGCAGATATTATTCCGAATTAGAAATTGCCGAAAGCCAAGTGGAAGCTAAAACTGGAGTAGTTGACCCTACACCTGCAGAGGTACCAAAATCAGAGGTTGAAGAGCAGCCAAGTATGGAAGTAAATCAGACAGTTGTTGAGGAAAAACCTGAACTAGATGCAAATCAAAATGGAGGAGGGTGTCTCATAGCCACAGCAACATTTGGAACAGAGCTTGCTTCACAAGTACAGATGCTAAGAGAAGTTCGAGACACCAAAGTAATGGGAACGGAGGCTGGCGCGATGTTTTTGTCAGGATTTAATCAGTTGTATTATTCATTTTCCCCTACGATTGCAGACTTGGAACGCCAGAGTCCCGTATTCAAGGAATTTGTAAAAATTACCATTACCCCAATGCTTTCTTCCTTATCATTGCTTAATCATGTCGATATTAATTCAGAAGAGCAAATGTTAGGAGCAGGAATTGGAATCATATCACTTAATGTAGGATTTTATTTTGGAATTCCACTTGTCGTAGCATTACGATTAAGACGTAGTCACTAACATAGCGTTATTTTCAGTAGACCCTAATATTTTGAAATGAACAGACATTACCATAATAGTTCCTCAGCAACAATATGTTTGAAAATGCATAGTTTAGAGAGGACAAAATTTCATACAGAAAACTGGGAATCTGGTTCAAGCGAGGACTTTTTTGATAAAGCAATTGATGCTCTGTCAGTAATAAAAATTTCAAACTCATATCTACAAACCACCTTAGGTGCTAATAGTTCAGATCAGAAAGTACTTACGTCTTTTACAATGATTAAAAAATCTTTGCGAAAAATTGAGGCGTGCCTTGACAGCTTAAAACATGAAAAAAAGTTTTCCTCAAAAAATAAACTGGGTCACTCCTCACAAAACATCAAAAAAACATGGTTTGCTTTATCAGAATTAATGCAAATGATTAAACCAAAAAACTGCCCATCCACAATTAAAATTAATTTGCCAAGAAATGATTTTCAGGTATATGGGAATTTTTACAAGCTAGTAGTAGTTTTTTCAAATTTGGTGGAAAATGCAATTGAGGCAATGAAAAATGATGGAGTTATCAACATTACCGCCCGTGATGGAAGCGAGTTTGTTGTAATAGATGTTAAAGATTCTGGTCCTGGGCTTTCTCAAGAAGGCATCAAAAAAATATTTTCCTCTCTTTACACTACAAAATCTGGGGGAAATGGATTAGGTCTCAAAGTCACAAAGACAATTATCGAGATGCATGGTGGAAGCATCTCAGTTAGAAATAATCCAACCACATTTTCTATAAAGCTTCCAAAAAAATAATTTTTAAAAAAAATTAGTTAACTCCACTAAAAATATCTACAACTTTAGTGGCTAGATCTTCAATATCTACTGATGGGTTTGCAGAGATCAACAGTACAAATTTGCTGACAGGAAATGGAAAGCTCATAAGCACAGCCTTGTTTCTACGCGCTGCAAGATAATTAATTGGTCCAAGTGTGTCATCATATTCATTGCGAATTGAGATTTTTGAGACAAACTCCATAAATGCCTGGAGCTTTGTTTCGTCTGCTTCAAGGGGTTTTAGCTTCTTTTTAAAACCGCCAGATACAAGCTTACCACGCTCATCAATTATTCCTGCAAATCTTATTTCTTCTTCGTCAAGCAGATTCTTGCACTTTTCGTCATACATTTGATAGTTAAGCTCCGTCAATTTTTAGTTCATCAAATAGTAATAATATGAAAGATAAAAATCTAAGCCAAAATTATTCAAAGTTCTTTTTTGATATCAGAAAAATTTGATGCAGTAGATCATTGACCTCGCTTTGCTCATATTTGCCAAGTTCATCTCGTTCTACCTTGATTCCCTTCCATGTTGAGGTATGCCATGTACCTATTGGAAGACGGTACTCGACCATCTTTGGATTAAATGGATAAGGATTCATGTAAAGAAACGGTTCTGGAGACTGCTTGTCGCCAGGAGATATTCCTGTGCCAATCTGCTCGTTTGTTTTTCCTGTAAACCATTCCACAGAAAAGTCAAGATCATCAGGCCATAGATGAGCCTGTGTGAAACTTCCATCAAGTGTCATCCTGAAAAGCTCAATTGTTCGTTTTGCCTTTATTGCAAAGCTGTAAAATTCTGATAGCTGCTTGTGAGGAACATTGTCTAGGTGTACTTTGGGCATTTTCAAGTTGTATTGTTCAACGATTTTTGATAGTTTTTCTTCTACGTTGTCTTTTGTAAGATCAATAAAATGTCCCTTTTCATTGTGAAAATAAAGGAGCTGTCCAGTAAGTAAATGAATTTTAATTTCTGTTTTATTGTTAAGTAGTCCAGTAGTGATTTCATCATTTTCAAAGAATAACGCTTGATTAACATAATGAGGAAGCTCCTCGATTTGTTGCGATTTTAATTCTCCGATGGCTATGCATGCATTGTGTAGTTGTTCAATTTCTATAGGATTCATTTACAAATTCTTGTTTCTGCTTGATTTAGCCAGTATAATAATAAAATGCTAAATGGTCACCGCAGTGGTTTTGTTCAAAAAAATTGGCAGAAACATTTTAAGATGATTCACATTGAGCGCATGCATGACAGAGCCAGAAGATGGAGTCTCAGAAAGTCCTCCAACCGAATTAACAATTGCGAGATGGAGTGATCGATTCTATGCATGGTTGATAGATTTTGTAATAATTATTAGTGCATCCTTTGCAGTGTTTTTTTCTTTTTTTAGTGCTGCCTATTTTGAAAGAATCACGGATGGCAATTATATGTACTCTCATGTTATTGATAATGCGCCAATTAGCATTGTATTTTTTTTGTACTGGTTAATTTTAGAATCAAAAAAAGGCCAGTCAATTGGAAAAATGGCATTACATCTAAAAGTTACAAATCTTACTGGTGAACCTGCTGATTTTAAAAGCATTGTAATTTCAAGTTTTGGCAAGGCCTTTGTGTTGCCAATTGATGTGATTTTAGGCAGAATATTTACAAATCAAAAAAGGCAGAGAATCTTCAATAGACTTGGAAAAACAATTGTAATCAAAATTCAAGAAGCTGATGAAGAAACAAAAAACATCTCATATAAAAAAGACTAGACCTTTCAAAAAAGATTAATTTAAAAAAAATCGAAAAGATCAATATAAACTAGTGAATTTTATTTTACGCATGTTGACCTGTTGGTTGCAAATGAACACACAATTGATTATTATTGGAAAATTTTGAAAATACATTATGCGATTTGAGCTTTGTAGACATTGTGGAGAAGAAACAATACAAGCTGACAAGTGTAAACTATGCAGTCAGGTTTTCAAGTTTGTTTGTCCTGAATGCAATATAGTCTATGAGGATCATCACACTAACTGTACAGATACTCGAATTTTAGAAAAAATAGTCATTGATTAGCCTATGCGGTCTGTAAATACAGATCTTCGTATCTGCTAGAGTTGTATTTTCTTAGCATAAACTGCATCAATGCTTCTTTAGAATATTCTATCCCATGCTCGTCTGAGGTGTGCTTTGCAAATTGTTCTATCATCAAAGAGGTATCACTTGATTCTGCTGCAAAGTTACACTCAAAACCATAATCTACGCAACAAAGTTTTGCCATAACTGTCTAATGAACCCTAAACTAATAACCAAATGTTTGTAATATTTTCCTTACAAATTTTCGATTATGCTGGAATTTCTGGCTCTAGGTATTTTGCGCCTTTTTTGGCAAATGGTTTTTGCTCTAATTTTTTTTGCATAAACTGCATAAACGCATGAAAGTCCTTTTCTTCGAAAAGCTGCCAGCCAAATTTGTAAATGTCAAGGTCATAGGACTGGTAATCTTCTATTATATCGCCAAACCAAGTTCTATACAGGTCTGCCTCTGTATTTGCCTGCTCTATACTATTGAAAAATTTAAGCTCAATCCAGTCAAAGCTACCGTTTGACCTTGCAGAAAAATCACAAAATGGTGCACCAGCCAAGTATGCTTTCATATCATCTAGTCTTTGCACAAAATCCTTTGGAGAGGATAGCTTTATTGTAACTAACCTTGGAATGCCCATGTTTACCTTTTTCATGTCAACTATAGCAGTATAGCCTGTGATGATTTTTTGCTGCTCTAGTCTTGCTATGCGTTTTCCAAGCCCACGCTCTGAAATCCTGATTCCTTCGTCGGCTAATCTTTTTGTAATCTCTCTTGAAGATTGCCTACCATTTGCAATTAGCATGTTTAGGATCTTTCGGTCAAGGTCATCGATCATACCTTCTAATCCATTTTAGGACAATATGCCCAAGTGTTCAAAAGCTGAACTATTCTTGTAAAAAAGTTTAGCTTTTGAACTTGAAGCCACTTGAAAGTTAGGGCCAACTCAAATAGTTCCATGATGAGTATGTTATTGATTAGAAATGAACAATACAACTCAGCAAAAAATTGGCAGGTCAAGTATCTCAAAATACATGATTGCCATGATTCGGGCCATTTTGCCTGCAACATCACCACTGTACGCAAACAGTGCAAACACGTCTGGAAAAACCGATACAGTATCCAGTGTTGGAAATCCAGTTGAACATAGCCGGAATTCGTCGAATACGGCAAAACCCCCGCAAGTTCACAGCATAAAAAAGTAAGAAAGAAAACTCCTGCAATATAACGATGCTTACTTTTTTCCTTTTTTTTATTTTATTTGAAACTCTATTTTTTGTAAAATAAACCTCGACCAAAAGATCTATTAACTACCTTCGATCATGCCAGTCGGGGAAAATGTCTAACGAGGTAAATTGGTGGAAAGACATGCAGTATCTAGAAGAGGATATTGAAGATAACGAATTATAGTTTCCACTGGATTGGAATTTTCAAAAAAACAAAATACTAGGATTTCTGCTATTGTGCCTTTTTGCCTGACTTTGAATGCGCCTTTATCATGTGGCGCAGCATTCGCTCAGATTCTGAAAATTCCATACCGCATTCACGGCATATAGTCTCTGTAATGGTTTTTTCTCGTTTTAAGAATCGCATAAAAAAGCGGCGTTATTTCTCTTTTAATAAGCTTAGCCCGAATTTTTCAAACACTCAGTGTCAATTTTAAGAATCGTGTATTATGTTTAATATCAAATGTTTGAGCCACAAAGTTATGGAAGATACACATAAAGCAATAGGCCTGAGTTTAATTGGTTTAGTTGGGCTGGTAGTTTTTTGGGTTTTATTTGGCCCATAATCGTATCTTAAGGATGATAGTTGCATTTTGGACATACATAGAATAATACATTATTTTTTTTAAAATAATCTAAGGATTTAGACAGGTGAAAAAAATGGATAAAAAGAAATTTCAGCTTGACTTTTTTTCCCAGTTTGTGGAGGAAAAAGGTCTTCAAGAAAAATGGAATAGATTCAGAGAGGACAATATATTTGAGCTTGCAAAGATATTTCGCAACCAGCCTGGCATAAAAGAATCATACAACGAGTTTCTAGTTGATGCCCTAGGGATTAATCCTGGTACTCCAGAAATATATGAGCAAGAAAAGCCCAGTCTTTCTACAACAGAAATGAACATCTTGCTCCAGTCATCTCATGGCCAAGAAAAGCTGCGAAGAATGGGATACCTCAAAGACGAGCAGATCTAGAAAAATATTTCAAACAACTAGATTTCCCCTTTTTGAAATGCTTGCTCCAAATGGGCAAAGAGTCGTTTTTTTCTTATTGTGATTTTATCTTTCATTCCATAGTCCAGATCATCAATACTACTTGATTTTCCTTTTAGAATGCTGGCAAGTCGTGAGTCATACTGAACATCAAGAAAACCTTCCATTTCTGTCCAATCTTGAAATTTTTGTTGTGCTACTAGCTCATCCATAGAATCATCAAGCTTGTTTAGAATCTCTACTAGAATTTCTGCATCAACTGCCATAACAAAGTATAGAATCTTGGTGTCAAAAGTGTTCTGTTTGTCCAGAGAATTATCAGAGAAATTCTAACAACTCTTAATATACTCAGATTAACTACTAGGATCATGAAGTATTGCCATGATTGTTTAACTCCCATTAAACGTGATTCAAAAGAAGAGTATTGTGCTATTTGCAAAAGAGACAGAGATCTTAAAGCAAATGCAACTCCTGTGGTTTAGAACATAGTAAATTTAATAAAACTAGAAAAAATTTTAAAGAATCCATATAATTTAGATCTCAAAACATGTCAAAGCCTTAAATTTTGGATAGTGATTTTTTGATTAACACTTATGGCAGACGATGTAAAGGAGTTTGAGGATTTGAAGAAAAAGGAACTGGAATTACTAGATAAAATGTATGAAGATTATGAAAAGATGGCTTCCAATTTGTACAAAATTATCTGTGAGCACTATAAACAAAAAGCACAGCACTAGAAAACCAAGTGTGAGGAAAA
>DATBIP010000171.1:0-3486 GCA_036556885.1 Nitrosopumilaceae archaeon | reverse complement strand
ATGCCGTATACTCTTTCAATCTTTATAAAACTTGGTCGGATTTTTTAAAAATTTAGGAATAAATCAGATCTTGTTAATCTATGGCCTGATTCTAAGCAAAATGTAAATAAAGCACACCATATGTAACCACAACATTGGCTAAACGCAAATCAACACAATCAACCAAGGCAGATCTTGAAGCAAAAATTGCAGAATTAGAAGGTAAGCTAACTCAGCTTTCAGCCCAGCTTGGACAAAAACCAGCTGGCCAAGCTCAGAAAGCACCACCTCCACCACCTCAACCTAAACCAGCCGCAGCATCTCAAAAACCAGCCCCACAGGCTCAAGCCGCGCCACCCGTAACACGAGAATCACTAATTGAACGTGTACCAACTGGTAATTGGCATGAGAGAAAAACAAAGACTCCAGCATATGTTCCTGAAAATCCAAGAGCATGGGCAAGACGTCATGCTGAAGGTGCAGATGCTCCAACAACATCATGGACTCTGCAAAAATCAAAGATTACAGGTTATACCGCACCATCTAACAAATACTTTGCAACAAGACAAAGACTTGCATATCATCCACAAGCTACAAGCTTTACGGGATATGGAATATCCCTCGGACATGGAGCAGCTCAAACACAAACTAAAGCAGCACCTCCTCCACCTCCACCACCAGCTAAATCTGAAACACTTCCAAAAGAATCTCATTCAAGTGGTGGTGGTAGTTCAAAAAAACAATCCCTTGAGGCATATGAACAACAATACTTGGCTAGATTAGAACAACAAGAAAGAGAATCACGAGAATTTCAACAAGCAGCTGCTGAATTGGCAGCAAAAAAACGCGGAGAGTCAGGTTCAACTAGCTCTGGCGGCTCGGCTCGTGGTTCATTACCAAAGGGCTTTTAACCCAAAAACCTTCTTTTCTTTTAATTATATATTATAATTATTGTGAAAAAGCTTCTAGTACTTCTTTTGCATGCCCAGCTGCTTTTACTTTTGGATAAGCTTTGAATATTTTTCCTTTCTCATCAACTAAAAATGTACTTCGAATAACGCCCATGTAGTCTTTTCCCATAAAATTTTTTTTGCCCCATGCCCCAAATTTCTTTGCAACTTGAGTTTCTGTATCTGAAAGCAACACAAATGGAATTTTCATCTTCTCACAGAATTTTTTATGCGAGTCTACATCATCTTTACTAATCCCGACAATCTCAATTCCAGCTTTTTTGAATTTATTGTAATCTTTTGAAAACTCATCGGCCTCAATCGTACAACCTGGAGTAAAGTCTTTGGGATAAAAATAAATCACATGTTTTTTACCTTTGAAATCAGATGATTTTACACTCTTGCCGTTTGAGTCAAGTAACTCAAACTTTGGTACAGTATCGCCCTCTTTTATCATACTTTCAATCTTTTGGCTTCCCTAATTAATTATTTTTTAATACCAAATTACATATTAGATTTTAAACTACTCAAAAATAGGATAGATACAAAACATGGTACAAAGTAATTTTGAAATACTTGGTGTTAGTGAGAACGCAACCCGCATAGAAATACGTGATGCCTTTCGAAAGTTGGTCCTTGAGCATCACTCAGATAGAGGGGGGGATGATGAGCAATTTAAAAAAATCAAACGCGCCTTTGATGATCTAAAGTTAGGTAAAAAATACCCAGACTCTCCAGAAGAAAAAACTAAAAAATCAAGATTCTATTCTGGCGATTCTGAAGAGGAAAAAAGAAAACGAAACATAATCTTATCACACGATGTTGCAGAAGAAGTAAAAAGAGCACAAGAGTGGGCAGCAGCTTTGAACAGAACAGATACCACTGGTGTTAGGCTTTTTGGTTCAAAGGAGCTTGGTCAGCTTGAATTTGAAAGAAAGGCAACAAAGGCATTATCAATTAAAGGAAAATTTTGGGCTGGGAATTTAACCTATGATGGACCTGTAATGATGTGGGGAAGCATTTCTAATCCATATTTTTCTGATAACCAAGATGAAAAAACACACATTCATGCAATTAATGGAAAATTCTCACTCATTGATCCAATTGAAAATGGATATGTTATTGAAAACGGCGCAAAAATTACAGTCGATAATGGTGACATTATAGTTGGTGATGTATTTGGCAAAAAGGAGACACTGCCTGACCCTTCAGGCAAAGTTGGCATGTTCACTACTCATGAGCATTTTACTGAACTTAAAGCTCCAAAAGGAAAAATTGTTGCAGGTTATATTCGAAATACAGTAAAGCTTGAAGCCGATGAAATTATGGTCATTAACCTAGTGGACAATGTGAAGGTTAAAGGTAGGAACATCTCAGTTTTGGGTAGTAAAGTTACCTATGATGTTGAAATAACTCTAATGAAAGGAGGTAAGATAAAATTCCATGATCAAGGTTCTGGTTTTGACATTAGTGACGATGCTGTAATTTGTCTAGATAATGGAAAAGAGTTTAGACTACACGATCTTAAAAAATCTAAATTAATTGGATATGGTGGCACAGAAATAACATATGAGTACCTTGATAACATTGGTGTAAAAAAGCCCAAAGGTGAATCCAAGAGTTGGAGATCAAAACTTGGATTTGGTCAGTGAACAAAAATTTTTCTAGTTTATTTATTTCTAGTATAAAACATTAAATTTTATTCGAATCTTTTATATGACAATTGACGGGGTTTGATTTTGATGATTACTCCTAGAAACTGGTTTGCTGAATCTATAGCTACATACGCACTAGTTTTCTTTGGACCTCTTTCAATTATACTATCGGCAGTTGCCTTTGGAGAAGGATTATCCATTGAGGCGATAATTATGATTTCACTAGGTCATGGAGCCGCGATAGGTTTAATGGTTTATGCATTTGGCCATGTTTCTGGTGCACACATCAATCCAGCAGTAACAATTCCAATGATAATTACAAGAAAAATTGGAATCGCTGATGGGATTGGATATATCGTATTTCAGATAATTGGTGCAATCGCAGCTGCTTTTACACTAAAAGCTATATTGCCAGAACTTGGATCTAAAGTTAACTTTGGTACTCAGGGAGGTCCAAGTGATCTATTAAACAATAGTATCACATCTGGCTTGGCTGTAGAAATTGTTTTAACATTCTTCCTAGTAACTGTCATCTTTATGACTGCAGTTCACAAAAAGGCAGCAGCAGGAATTCATGGTATTTCTATTGGCGGAATGATATTTTTAATACACTTGGTAGGAGTTCCTCTTACAGGCGCTTCAGTAAACCCTGCAAGAACTTTAGGCCCTGCATTAGCATCAGGGTTCTGGGAATTTCATTGGATATACTGGGTTGGCCCAATCATCGGTGGTATTATCGCTGGTTTAATTATGAATTATATTTTTGTAAAAAAGGCTGAAGTAGAGGCATAAGAATCACTCTTCATTTTTTACTAAGCAATTTAAAAACTCTATTTACAAAATATCAACTTCGTGTAACGTAACAAACCCATTATCTCCAATTATTCTTTTTAGTTCTGGCA
>DATBIP010000170.1:0-2797 GCA_036556885.1 Nitrosopumilaceae archaeon | reverse complement strand
ACGGAAAACCTAGTAATTGGAAGATTTTTTTACCTCTCTACAAACTCATTGTTTAGATGAAAATATCTGAAGGCGCATATGTCCTGTTTTTTTATCAGGCAAGTAAGAACTGGTTAACAAAAGTAGAAAAAAGTAAGAAATTACATACGCATATTGGAATAATAGATTTTGATCAGGTATTAGGACTTGAGTATGGCTCTTTTATCGTCACACCCAAAGAGAAAAGAGTTTACCTCATGGAGCCAACAGTCTATGACTTTGTCATGAAGTCTGACAGAAAAACCCAGATTGTATATCCAAAGGATTTAGGATATATAGCAATAAGAACCGGTCTAAAAAGCGGTTCTAACGTTCTTGAAATAGGGACAGGAAGTGCTTCACTAACTACATTCTTTGCCAGCCTTGTAGAACCAGGAGGGCATGTCTATACTTATGATGTCAATGAAGAATTTATGGAAATTGCTACTAGAAATCTCAAAAAATCAGGAATGGAAAAAAATGTTACAATGTTTAAGCATGATATAATGAAGGAAGGATTGGAACAATCCGACATTGATGTTGCAATTATTGATCTAGGTGATCCTTGGAATGTATTACAGAATGTTCATCAATGTCTAAAAAATAGTGGGTCGGTCGCGATAATATGTCCAACTATGAATCAATTGGAAAAGAGCGCTAAACGTCTGTACGAAGTAGGTTTTACAGATATAGAAAGTTCTGAAATAATGATCCGCAATATCGAGGCAAGAGAAGGAAAAACACGGCCATCAACACGCATGATAGGTCACACAACATATCTCATATTCGGCAGAAAAATTATTCAAGACACGATGTCAAGTTAGAAATTTATATAGAAAATCTAAAACTGCAAAAAGCAAATTATTATCAGTAGACATCCCGTTGAATGCTTTTTGGCAACACTAAACTTGAGAATCTGACAAATCAAGTCTAATATTTTTCATGTTATCATGACCGACTAAGGGAACAACAGCCCATAGTTTGAGAATAATAACTCAAATCAAAATGAACAAGAGAGCTATTCTTATAAGGAACCAGCATAACTTGAATATGTTGGCAACTGAAGGTTATTGTGTAAAATGTAAAGCAAAAAGGCTAATGAAAGGTGAATCGCAGGTCGTCATGAAAAATGGAAGACCGGCAACAAAGGGAACATGTTCAGTTTGTGGAACTAAGATGTTCAAGATTGGCGGTGGCCCTAGCAAAGCAGTCAATAAAGGCAAGACGAAACCAAAAGCAAAATCAAAGACGAAACCAAAAGCAAAATCAAAGGCAAAAGCAAGAAGACGATAAAATCCTAAATCTCTTTTTTATCTTTTTATTCTAAAGTTAAATATCATTATGTGTCAGTCTTATGTAATTCATAATGAAAATTCTTTTTCCAAGTGATCCAATTTTTGAATGTTCCCGTATAAAGATATCAATTCGCGTAACTTAGTTCTTGGAGCATCAGATTTCACTAGATCCCGTGCTATTTTTATTCCTTCGTTCAGATCGCTGGCCCTTTCTCCTGCCATCAATGCAACAGCTGTATTGAGAATTACTATATCTTGTTTTGCGCTAGTGGATTTCCCATAAATTGTTTCTAAAGTTGTCTTTACTGAATCTTCTACAGATTTGATTTGAATCTGTTCTTTTTTAACGACTTTCAAATCAAGTAATTTTGGATCCACCTCCTGTCTTTCAACTTTCCCAGATTGAAGAATGACCATAATATTACTTGAAGTATTTGATAACTCATCCATGCCGTCTAGAGAATGAACTAACAATATTTTTTTTAATTTTGAATTGATCAGTGCGCTTGAGACAAGCTCAAAAAAGTCAGGATCAGAAATTCCAATTACTTGTGATGAAATATTTGTGCACGGGTTACATAGCGGTCCTATAAGATTAAAAATTGTTTTAAAGCCAAGTCGTTTTCGTATGCTCGAAAGCCTTTTTAATTTCGGATGAAATTTAGGGGCAAACAAAAAAGCATAACCAAGTTTTTCAAGTGATTCAATAGTTCTGCTTTCTGGCATGGTCAAATCAAGACCAATATATTGAAAGAAATCTGCACTTCCAAATAACCCACTGGCAGACCTGTTTCCATGTTTTGCAACACTTATTCCAGAAGTAGATGCAACTATTGATGCAGCAGTGCTGATACTAAATGAATTGGACATATCACCGCCAGTACCGCAATTATCAATTAGGGTACCATTAATTCTTGGAGTTATTTTTTGAGAATTTTGAATCATGATATCTCGTACTATCCTTAATTGAGTGGCGCTAATACCTCTAAATGATATCGCGGCAAGAAACGTCGCGATAGTAGAATCTGGAATTTCATCCAGGAAAATAAGATTTACTGCATTGGTAAAAGCATCTGCGTCAATATCTTCCTTTGATAAAATTTTTCTCGTTTGCTTTTGAAGATATTCGGTGGACATTATTTTTTCAGAACATCTATGAAATTTTGCAGAATATGATAACCATTTTTCGTTAGTACTGATTCGGGATGAAATTGAACACCATAAATCGGGTATTTTTTATGTTTCAACCCCATTATTTCTGAATCATCAAGTGAAAATGCCGTTACTTCCAAACAATTCGGAAAGTTTTCTCTTGATGCAACAAGGGAGTGATATCTAGTGGCGACAAACGGATTTGCAAGTTTTTCAAATAACTCATTATCCAGATACTTTATTCTACTTGTTTTTCCGTGTCGTACAACATGTGCATTGATAACATCACCACCGTAGACATGCACTATCCCTTGATGACCCAGACATACGCC
>DATBIP010000169.1:0-2830 GCA_036556885.1 Nitrosopumilaceae archaeon | reverse complement strand
AGTTCGAGCATCAAACGCCATCAGTACGTTAGATGATATTACACAGGATCCGAACATGCCTTCTTATGTTAGAGTGACACTATGGCAGGCGGTTTCAACTCTTGAAAATATACGAGAATAATCAACCAACAATTATGAAGTTAGAAGATTATTTATCTTCCCTTCCAAATGGAATTATTTCAGGTGAGGACGTTCAACTTCCTGACCGTTCATTCAGACAAATTTTTAAATTTGCGAATTTGGGGAGAGATGATATTTTCTATCATTTAGGTTGTGGAAATGGGAGAGGAGTAGAAATAGCGCTTGAAGAATTTAGAGTAAAAAAAGCAATAGGCATAGATATTGATAGAAAAAAAATCGATATAGCTAAAAATTTACTTCGAGAAAAAAAATTTGATAATTGTAAGATACTAAATGAGGATATTCTTAATTCAAATTTCTATGATGCAACAGTGATTTTGTTCTGGTTTACAGATACGAAAATTATTGAAAAGATGATACCAAAATTTGAAAATCTGAAAAATGGATGTAAAATCATTACAATTTGGGGGCCATTACCAGGTTATCTTCCAGACAGAGTTGATTTTCCATTTATTATTAACCAGATTCCTCTAAAGCCATCAAGTGATCTAAAAGAACAGCTTTTGGCAGTATTTGGATCAAAGTGCATAGATTTTGTAAATGCATGGGAATATGCCGAACGATATACCAAAGCTATAGGCTCGCCAGAAGCAGGAAATGATAGATTCCTAACAATCATTCAGTCGTTAGTAATATGGATTAATGCAAAGAATATGGGGATAGCTTGTACTGAGAAAATACCCCCTGCGATTAAAAATTATATTGGAATTTTACGAAATTTTTTCAACATTGAAGTTGAACATTTGATAAAATAAAAAAATTCTGAGTCATCTTTTTATCTAGTAAATGACAAATAATGTTATGCAAGATAGATTGAACATCAATGTTTCTGCAACTGATTATGATAAAACTAGTAAAACTATCAATTCTGCACTAACCTTGCTAGAAGAAATGGTACATTATGATAATGGATTTGTCATTACAGATTCAGAATTTGCTTTTGGTTGGCATTTTTATGTGGTAAGTGTGAATAAAGAACTCATTCAAAAATTGGCAGACCAATTGGGTCCAGATTTTGAAAAATTAAAAGGAAAAGGTATGGAAAAAAAATTCCTTTTTTGGCTAACTCAAAAAGTTGAACAAAAAAACCTTAGAATAAAACTTGCAATTAAAGAAGAAATGGAATCAAGCAAATATGGAATTTTTTAACATCTATAATAAACTCTAAACATAATATAAAAAAATAAAAAAGCTAATAGATTTTAAAATAATTTAAAACATATTTAGTTTAAAATCTTCTACTAGGTCCGCCACGAGTACGATGTTTTGGCAAACATTCTTTACAATACACTGGTCTTCCTTCTTTTGGTTGAAAAGGTACTTCCGATTCCTTGCCACAATCTGAGCAAGTACAAGGGTACATTTTCCTGTCTTCTGACATACCATTCGGATAATTTTACTAAATAATAAGTATTGGATCGTTAAAATTGAAGATTTTGTTAAGAAAGTTTTGATAATAACTGAATTTAATGATTAAAAGACCTTAGAATTTACTATTTATCCAAAAATTCTATGATGCCACCTGTTGGGGTAAGCATTATTGTATTAATTTCATTTGAGATATCATTAAGGTCGTTCATCTTTATGCTACCATCCATTACTGTATACAATGTGTCATCAATGTATAGTGAACGTGATTGCATGTATTGTACATTATAATTATTTTCCCAGATATAGTGAGCAATTTTTCCTCTTTCAACAAACTTGTTGTTCTCAAATCCATACACGTAAAATCCGTTCCAGTTCTTTTGTTGATACATATCAGTAGATTGGGAATCTGGTTCAAACAATATACGATAATTTGATTTGATAGGAATTGACATGATATTTTTTTCTTTGTCAAGCAAAAGTGCCTTGTGGTTATACAAGATTTCTGAATCAGTTCCAGCATCTCCAATTACTATGGTGTCAGTTTCCTTTGGATTGTTAAAGTCTGAAACATCAAACATGGAAATCTTTACCCCATTAGTCTGAACTCCTCCCCACTGGTTTTCCTTTGTATCTCTACCAATTCCTATAATGTGGTCTTTGTCATATGGTTGCAAATAGTTAGAAAATCCTGGAATCTTTAATGCTCCTAAAATCTTTGGTGTGTCAGAGGAAAGATCAATTACAAAAAATGGATCAACCTGCTTGAATGTCACTAGAAATAGCTTATCACCCATGAACCTTGCAGAATAGATTCGTTCATCAGGTGCAATCTTTGTTAGACTTCCCACTTGGTTAAGATTCTCATCTAGGACATAGACATTGTTGGATGTGAGGGAGCCACTCCTTGAATAGGAATCAGATGTGGTTGCAATTCGGAATCGGTTTCCACTTTCATCCATAGAAAATTGATTTAATAAATATCCAGCAACCTCTGAATTTGCAATATATTTGAGATTTCCCTCATCCAGTCCAATCTTGTGAATTACCGTTCTGGTTACATCTGACTGAACTCGTTGATCGTATTCGTCAAGTGCTTTTTGAATTTGTGTAAATAGCTGTTCTCTTTGGTCCTTTGGCAATTTGTTATAGGTATCCTGTAGTAATTTTGAAACTTGGCTCCATTTGGAATAGGGATCAAGGCTTGGGTCGCTTTGAATTGAACGTATTTGGTCTTGTACATCTTTTGGTAATAATGGAACAACAACGTCAAAAAACCTATCCTTTTTTATGGTATCATAGTAGGTATACGGAATATTTT
>DATBIP010000168.1:0-4950 GCA_036556885.1 Nitrosopumilaceae archaeon | reverse complement strand
TCGATGTTACTGACGGACAATCCTCGAAAACTGAGTTATTCAAGTTCCAAGTATATTGTTTGCCTGGAGAAAAAGATTGCAAAGCGGAAGGAAACTAACAAAAATTTTATTTTTCTAGCTTGCTTTTGAACTCGATTATTTGCACATCCTTTCCGTTATACGTTCCATTTGTTATTGTTGGCTTGAAGTTGGGCTCATCTTTTGGCAGTATTTTGCCAAGTTCTGCATTTACATAAGCGACGGTTACAACTGACACTAAAAATATTGCCAAAATCAGTATTACAACTTTCATGTATCTCATTTAATGAATTGATATTAAAGTAAAGAGGAATTTTTGCCAAAAAACGTATGACCATTTTGGACATTTTGTGCCAGAATTTTTTTATTGAATAATCTCAATTTCTCATCAAATGAATTGAGTTTGGATTGTATATGCAAAGATTATAAATTTATGAGCTTCACATAAGGTAAGATTTTGAAAGACCAAGAATTTTTTGAGTTTGTAAAACATGATCTTAAAAGAATAGAAAGTGACCTGAAGGGATTCCTAGATGTTTATTATCCAATGCTAAGGTCTTCATGGAATCCTCAAAATGAATCTGATTTTATTATTGGTTGGATACTTGGAAGCAAGGAACAAGAGTATTCTGCAGCATATTATCGCAAACATGGTCAAGCATGGGGTCAGGAATTTCTCTATATGGTACATCAAGAACTTTCAAGCAAAAAAAATCTAATACAAAAACAGGTGACCGCATATTTGGAAGAAAAGTCCTCCAAATAGTTCTATCACAAACGTCTTGTCTCTACCCCCATAAATAAAATGCTGGGGTATAGATAAGCCGCTTTCATTTGACTATATACGAAAATTATAATGAAAATTGTAATTTTCAATTAAATTGGTTTATTGCAATTATCTTGGGAAATAAAACATTACAGCAACACCTACCAAAACAATAACAGAACCAATTAACTCAAACCTGTCTGGTTTTTTCTTGTCAACCCAATATCCCCAAATTATAGATGATATAATAAAAATTCCACCATAAGCTGCATAAACTCTACCAAAGTTTGCAGGTTGTAATGTAGGAATTATGCCATAAGAAAACAAAATCAACGCCCCAACTAGACCAAAGATCTTGCCCTTGTGATCACGCAACCATTTCCAAACAAGATAACCTCCTCCTATTTCAAGCAACGCTGCAAAAAAGAATAGTCCTAGAGTTGAAAGAATTACTTCGACCAAACTTTTTCTCCCTTTCTTGGATAATAGAAAATTATCAAAACTCCAATTACTGCAATTATGGTTCCAATTACATCATAGTTGTCAGGAGATACTCCATCAATTAACCATCCCCAGAACACAGACATTACAATAAAGACGCCACCATATGCTGCATAGACTCTATGAAAGTGAGCTTTTTGAAATGTTGGAACTATAGCATATAGAAATAATACAAATCCTCCAACTGCACCCAAAGTCCAACTAAAGTCTTCACGTAACCATAACCAGACTAGATAGCCGCCTCCAATTTCACATAGTCCAGCTAAAAAGAAAAGAACGATTGATTTGATAATTTCATTTTGTGGAATTTTCATTTGTTTTGTTGATAGTTAAATCATTCTTAATATTTGATGTTCTTTTTATATCCCCAAAAATAAAATGCTCCCGTCGGGATTTGAACCCGAGATCACTGCCTTGAGAGGGCAGTATGCTTAGCCGGACTACACCACAGGAGCTAGGTAAAACGCAAAACAAATCGCAATTTAAAGGAATGTTTTGACATTACATACTTTGGTAAAATTATCTAAGTTGGATACTTTATAGAAAATCCAAAATCAGTTCATTGGTGGACACAAAAAAATTACTGGGAACTCTTTCTCTAACCAAATATCCAGTAGCTCTGGGAGGATGCAGAAATGACGAAAAAAGTTTTGATTGCTGCGAGTATGACATTACAGTTTTTGATGATACAAAAGAAAATGATTCAGTGACAGAGTTTGAAAATGATACAATAAGAATTCATCACGGTAATATGCATGAAACAAGACTAGACATCCTCACACAATATACTGCATTGAAAGTTTTGTGGGATGAAAAGTGGGATCTCAAAATATTTTTGTCTCAAGTCTTAGAAAAAAAAGAAAAAATATTTCATGCGTATGCAAAAAGCTGTGTAGTTGAGGCAGCAGTCTGCGCATTAAAATCAAAGGAAGGGCTAGAAAATTCTGATCCATTTGCATCAAGCTGGGTAAAGTGTTCTGCATTTTTCATTGCAGATGCAATTCTTCTAGCAAATAACAGGAGACCTAGTCCTGTGCATATGTTAGAGTACATTAGGGGCATGGAAAAAAATAACATCAACGAAAAGTTTGTCAAAGTAAATGAATGCATAGGAATAGAGCGAGCTACCTTATCTCAACTATTGCGAATGTGCAAGTCAACTATGGGATTTTCTGATATGGTTGAAAATAACGGACATTCAAAAATCATTCAAAAAAAATATGATTATCTTGTAAAAAACTCCTTAATGTCTGACTGTTATTTTTATCTGGGTTACATCAATAGAAACAACTTTATCAAAATCAAAGACACACTAGCAAGAAAACCAGAATTAATTCATATTTTGAAGGTAGCATTTGATGTGGAAAATGATATGGGTAGACTAGACCAGCAGGCCGATACCCTTCATAAGACCTCAAATGATTTACTTTTACTCCTAAGTGATTGATTCTCCCATTCAGATTTTTTGATAAACTTTTAAAACCGGGCTCAGATTAGTATTCATATGCCAGATCAAGCATGTGGATGCGAAGCTGAAACCGGCGATCCTGATTTCCAATGTGATTGTGCGATGCAGGGTCATTGCATTTGTAGCCATGATTGCAAGTGTAAAGATTCTGTGTGCAAAGAAGCAGTATCGCAATTATAAAAACACAATCTAACTTTTTCTTTTTTTAGTATACTATTCTTGTTCCTCAAATCCCCATGATTTGACCAAGTCTTTTTGAAATGTCTCTGCTTGTTTTTCATTTAGAGGATCGCCGCAGTTTTTGTGTGTTGGAACTACAGTCATGCCTGCAAGCTTAAACTCTACCTCATAAAGATGAATTTTTCGACACTCACACAATTCTAAATTCTCAAAATTCTTGCCTCTATATTTGCTTATTTGAGCAACTTTTAAACGAGGAATTCACTAAACAAGATTACTTGAAATCATTTATTCCAGCCTTAACACTCGTCGCAGTACTAATTTCTGTGATAGTTTTCATTCCCTCAGCAACAGCACAGGTTCAAGCCGGAGGAGTCAATCTACCAGGAACCTGGTATGTTGGTGAAGGACTAAAACCAGGAGATTACTTTGAGTACAAACTTTGTCATGTTGATTACAATGATTGCGCTGAGATTGAGATGAATTTTTGGATCGAGGGATCAAAAAAGGTTGGTACTGAAGACAAATGGCTTGTTCAGGTTGTAGTGTATGATGGAAATAAAATAGTCAAAGGTTTCATGGAGCTTGGAAAGATTGCCCCAGAGCCAAGTGGTGGCAGTCCCGAACTTGGCGTTTACAGGGGTGCATTCAAATCATCAATTGCCTGGCTCTCTGCATTTGCAACCAAAAATACCGGCTCGGATACTTCAGGCGAGAAGAAATTTTCTGCACCGTCTTGGGGAAAAATTGCAAACATTGGTGGTGAACAAATTATTCCTAAAGCATTAGAAACTATAACAGTTACATCTGGCACATATGATACTGTTCGAATAGAGTGGAAAACCGGTGGCTTACAAAGTAAAGTATGGATTGTTGATGGTTTCCCATTTCCTGTAAAAGCAAATACTTGGACTCATGTATCTGAAGGAATTGCTCCTCAAGAATATCGCTTTGAGCTATTAAACTATAAAGAAAATGTAAACTCTAATCCATTTACCAAAGTTATTCCCACAGAAGTCGGGCAAGTTGTTGCCGGATGCCCTCAAAATTATGATCTAGTAGATGTACGAAAGACTACAGAAAAATTCCAATATTTAGTTGAATTAAGATATGGCCCCCCAGATCCCAAACCAGGCTGTAACATAGAGTGGTTTATTGATTTTAAAAACAAGTTTGATGAAACCGAATTCCTAAACCAAGTTCAATTTGACATATTTGTAGTAGATGACAAACTGACCTTGCCACCGTTGCGCTCAGTTGCTGCTGACGAAGGACGCGCCTTCCTATACTCACAAAGTGGCCAAGTCTACAAATTCACCCAAGTCAAGGAAAAAACTGGAACCGCTCACTATGTAATTTGGGTTTATGGCTTGGGCCCACAAAGCATTGTTCCAAATACCACCCCAGACTACATCCAAATTGATATTCCTATTGGCGGTGTAACAACTCCTCAACCTCCGACAGGGACTATAAAAATTCCAGAATGGGTTAAAAATAATGCTGGATGGTGGGCAGCTGGTCAAATAGGCGACAATGACATTGTTCAAGGATTTCAATATATGATCAAAAATGGAATCATGCAAGTTCCACCTACCACACCTGGTTCAGGTACTGGTTCAAATGAAATACCTGAATGGATAAAAAATAATGCAGGCTGGTGGGCAAAAGGCCAAATCTCTGACTCTGACTTTGTTCAGGGAATTCAATATTTAATTAAAAACGGAATAATCAAGCTTGCATAAATTTTTCATTCTCAAAAATCAGTGATTCAAGTTGGTTAGTTTATTTAGTTATCCCAAACGTAAATTAAAAAAACTTGTAAAAGAAGGTGAATACAAACAAGCAGTTGAGTTTGGAAAAAGTTTAGAAAGACAAAATCCAAATGATCCTGATCTTCTTTTTATCATGGGAAGCATTTTTTATATCTTAAAAGATGCAAAAACTGCATTGAATTATTTTGATAGGGTTTTGGAGATAAATGATTACGATGCTGAAACACTATTCCTGAAGGCAAATG
>DATBIP010000167.1:0-5337 GCA_036556885.1 Nitrosopumilaceae archaeon | reverse complement strand
AAGCTGTAAATCATTTCGCTCATATCTTGCATTGATAAGTTTTTTTATAATTGTTGACCTATTCAGATCTTCTCCCTCTGAAATAGTAATTGACATGTCCTCCCAGTCTCTTGGGTTGCCAAGTGAGTAAATACAAGAAACCGTTGCAACAATAATAGTTGGCTCTCCAGATAGAAGCATTGCAGTGGCTTCTAACCTCATCTTTTCTATTTTTTCATTAATCTGAGTGTCTTTTTCAATGTAAGTATCAGTTTGCGGAATGTAGCTTTCTGGCTGATAATAGTCATAGTATGAAACAAAATATCCAACATTATTTTTTGGGAAAAATTGTTTTAGCTCCGAATATAGCTGAGCAGCTAGTGTTTTGTTGTGAGAAATAACTAGAGTATTTTTGCCTGTTTTTTGAATCACATTTGCAACGGTAAAGGTTTTGCCGCTTCCAGTTACTCCTAGAAGTGTTTGGATTTTGTTTTTTCTTACCCCATTAACTAGTTGCTCTATTGCTTCTGGCTGATCGCCAGTTGGGGAATACTCTGATTCTAGCTTAAAGCCTTGTACTTGTTGCACCTCATTAATCGTTAAAATCTGAATTTAAAGCAATGGTAATTTCATAAGAAAAAATCAATACTCTAAACTGCAAAAAGTTTTAGAAAAATTACCAATCTGGCTCATCTGTCATCTCAAGGCCTTTTTCTGTAATTGAAAATCCCATAATCTTTAGCGTCTTTTTTGCAGTTTCTGAATTTCTCTTGAGAATTTTTTTTGCTAGCTCCATTCTACGTTCAGATTGCAAATTTTGCCCAATTTTGTACTTTCCTCTAATAGAGTCAGGAATGACTTTGATTATTGCTACCTCATCTAACACGTGCATATCTGAAGAAATTTTTTCATATCTGCCTTCTGGTTGATATTTTTCCATGAGCCCATTTAGTGCCTTGGTTTTTTCTTGTTTATCCTTTACAATTGTGCCTTTTCCTTTTATTACAACAGAAATGTATAGCGTATCTGCAAGGGACGCATTTTTTGGATCTTCAAAATATGAGGGTAAAAACTCAAGTTCTCTATCTACCTCAAATCCAACCTTTTCATTTTGACTAACATTTTCTAGTTTCTCCCCTTTTGTATGTGAATGCATGTAAATTGCATCATCAAAAAATACAAAATTCATTGGAATAATTTGAGGATAACCATTTTTATCGATGGTTGCTATTCTTCCAACATGCTCTTGGTTTAGAAACTCTCTGATCTTTTCTTTTGATTTAATCTCTAATTTTCCTAAAAGTTGCATAGTTATGCATAATTTTTCTAGAGACCTTTAAGAAAAGTCTTTGAAGTTTCATCTTTTTCTTTAAGATGCGGCATTACATCTGATGCAAATTTATCTATGCTACCAAAGTAATTTTTACCCCAGAATCTAATTACAAAGTGGTTAACTCCTGCTTTAATGAATCGCTCAAAGGTTGGAATAATATCATCAGGAGTACCTACTGCAGTTGACGAGCGAGCTACATCTTCAGGTATTTTAGTTGCAGCTTCTCGCATCTTTACTATCCAATCTTGGTTTGACATAGAGTACTCTGTAAAGTATTTTCTAAAATCAAAACCCTCAATTTCTTTTAGACCATGAACTCGAAGAACCTCTGGTTTAAACAAAGATACCTTAACTGCTTCTTTCATTTTTGCCCATGACTCTTCTGCGTCTTCAGAAAAGTATACGTCAATATCTTGTGCATATTGGAAATTATTTTTTTCAATCTCAGTTCTGCCACTCTTATCCATTGATTTTTTAATTTGCTTTGCATGATCTTCAAATAATTCTGGTGTATATCCTATTGGAAGCCAACCATCCCCATATTTTCCTGTAAGCTCTAATGTTCGCTCACCGCCGGCTGCCATGTATGTTGGTGGACGTGGCTTTCTAATCGGCGGTGCCTGAAGACACGCACCTTCTAATTTGTAATACTTTCCTTCATAATCTACTGTATGTTCTGGACTAGACTCATACAATTTATGAATAACTTGAATCTGTTCTTCCCATTTGCCCACAGGTTTTTCAAATGGAATACAAAACTCTTTGAGATTTTGAGCCTCGCCAGCGCCTATTCCAAGAATAGCTCTGCCCTTTGATACTCTATCAAGTGTAATTGCAGCTAGTGCAATATTTGATGGATGACGCCTGATTGCATCAGTAACACATGTACCAAGCTCTACATTGCGCGTTGCATTGGCAATTGCAGATAACATAACCCAAGGGTCTAAAACAATTGCATTTTTCCACTGTGGGACATTTGTGTGGTCCATATAAAACACCGAATCATAGCCAGTTCTATCAGCTAATGTACAAGCAGTTAGAATCTGGTCTTCACTATACCCTGCTCTTGCTACATTAAGACCATTTTGAATTCCAAACTTTATTCTTCCCAACCTAAACCCTTTATGACAATATGGTATAGAACTAAGCTAATTAAGTTTAGATCTTTTGATGAAAATCGTACTCTTTGAAAATAGCCTGAACAAACAAAAAAAATTTTAATTTTTATAAATTCCCTGCCTTGATATCTTCAAGACATTTAATCACATCTTCTTTTTTGATAGGGATGGGATTTGGATCAAGATGACCTCTATCAGTCATTACTACATCTGCAGCTTCAGATACATCTGCCTTTAGGGGTAACTTATCAAATCCAAGCTTTTCTATGACTTCTTTGAATCTTTCATAGAATATTGATTTGTTAAATTTATGAGCTACAGTAGTACATGATGATAAAGAGTATCCATGTGGAACCCCCTCATTTGAGAACACATATGATAAGGCATGCCCAAGTGTTGTAGAACAGTTTCCAAATCCTATGCCAGATAACATTGAACCATACGGATAATTTTCTGGTTTATCATTCATTATTGCGTCATACAGAACGTCAAATGCTTGCTTACATAACGTTCGTGTAAAATCATTTCCAAGCTTGCTGTCATATCCTTCAGTTGCTTGGGCGCATGCATCACACACAGAGTTTTTTATTATTTGTTCAGGTGTTCCATCCATAAAATACGAATCAACTACTGCCATATCTGCTAGGAATCTATCCTCTCGCAACAATTTTTTCTTTCCCTCAAATTTTAAAACACAATAAGTAGTCATCTCAGCACCTGTACCAAATGTTGTAGGTATGAGAATTTTTTCAACGCCAAAATCTTTTGCAGCATACTTGACAACATCTAATGAGCTTCCTCCTCCTAATCCAATTAACACCGAGGGTTTTTTTCCTTTAAAATCAGAAATTAATTTATTTACATCATCAATTGATGGCTCTGGAGTAACTTTGTCAAAGAGCATATAGTCTTGTATCCCCATCTTATCAAGCCACTTGTCTGATAGTGGAGGTGGTGCAGTTGTCACAACAAGTGCATTTTTTGGGTATTTTGTTTCAGAAAGCGCATTTTTTCCAAAATTAATGACCTTTGGAATTCTAACTGTATGCATAAAGGACTACTAACCTAGAGTATTATTATATCTTACAAATATTTCATAGAAAATGAAAATGCTTATTCAGAATCATTCTAGTTTATCTAAAGACCGGATTACAACTAAAACACTACAAATACTAATGGCAGGCCTTGAATCTGCCATGCCCCAAAAACAAATAAAAAAAATAATTAATCCTAAACAAATAAAATTTGATAAAAAAGTAATCCAACTAAAAAATTATGATTCAATCTATCTAGTGGCACTTGGAAAAGCTGCTGACTCTATGGCAAAAACTGTCAACTCCATAATTAAGATCAAAAAAGGATTCATTGTAATCCCAAAAGGAGTTACACCTGTTATCAAAAATCCTAAATTTCAAATCTTCAAGGCAGGACATCCATTACCAGATAAAAACAGTGTTCGTGCAGCCAAACAAATTCTAAAATTTTTGAATCAGAGAAATAAAAATGATCTTGTAATCTTTATGGTTTCAGGTGGTACTTCATCCCTCTTGGCTTTGCCAAACGGAATAACTCTAGATGAGAAGATCAAAGTAACAAAGGAATTACTTTTCTCAGGCGCTACTATTCAGGAACTAAACTGTGTAAGAAAGCATCTATCTCAAGTTAAGGGTGGCAAACTTGTGGAAGGTATGAGATGTGACGCAGTTTCTCTAGTAATGTCTGATGTTTTAGGTGATGACCTTTCATCAATAGCTTCGGGAACTACATATTGTGATAGTTCAACTTTTGAGCAAGCATTAAACATTATAAAAAAATACAGACTAGAAAGGAAAATTCCACAATCTGCATTAAGACACTTAAGTCAGGGAATAAATGGAAAACTTTCTGAGACTCCAAAAAAATCTGCCGTTCCTCATCACATATTTTTAACAAACCATGATTCTATTTTTGAAATGGAAAAAAAATCAAAACAGCTAGGATTATCAACTAAAACGGTCACAATTTCAGATGATGTAACAAAGGCAGCCGTAAAACTATTCTCGCTTATTCCAAGAAAAAAAAATTCTTGCATCATTTTTGGTGGAGAGACTACAGTTAAAGTAAAAGGAAATGGAAAAGGCGGAAGAAATCAAGAGCTTGTACTTCGTTTATTAGAAAAAACCCAAAAATTAAAACAAGAAATTACAATTGCATCAATTGGAACTGATGGAATTGATGGAAATACCAACTATGCAGGTGCTATTGTAAAAAATTCCCTAAAAAAACAAAATGAAATTGAATCTTATTTATCTAGAAATGATTCCAATTCTTTTTTTAAAAAGTATGGAGGTCTAATCAAAACCGGTCCCACCCATACAAATCTAATGGACATTGGTGTAATTCTTAGCTAATCTTTAGAAGGTTAGACGCTAAATTTTCTTTAGAGTCAATTAGATGGTAATGAATGTCTAGTTTTCGTTGAGCAATTAGCTGGTTTATGAAATCTGTTCGAGCTTCTATAAAATCATCAAAGATTTTAGATTTATGTGCAAGGTGTTCATACATTGATTTTAAATCAAGCATGACATTTACCCTATCTCCATTTTTAATACGGAATGTTCCAATACACCAAAAAATTCCTACATGTAATGCAATATATTTTGATTGTTCATCTGTAACTCTATCAACATACAAATCTGCATGATCTCTTTTTTGTTCAACTTTAGATTCCCCTGTTTGAATTGTCCATGAAATTCCTTTAGCATTTCCATCAGAAAATAACACGTGTTCCAAAGTCAATCAAAAAGGTGTCAATTGTCTATATAATTTGAATTCTTAACTTATGATCTTAGATAGAAAGGCCAAAGTGATGCTTGAATCACACTCCTTCTTCACGAAGATGGTCGACGAATTAGTCGAGTTTTCCGA
>DATBIP010000166.1:0-2105 GCA_036556885.1 Nitrosopumilaceae archaeon | reverse complement strand
AGGCACATATTTTATCAGTTTGGAAAGAATCTAAAAAATTATTTTCTATACATGGTACTGAAGGGATGTTAATTTTAACTAATAAGCATCTGATGTTTGTAAATAAAACGGAAGCAAAAATGAGGTGGTGGCAAGCTGCTACGCAAAGACAGGTTCTTACTTTTTTAAGATCAGCTGATGTGATGATTCATCATGATGGATATGATGAAAAACAATTAGAGTTGGATATGGAAAACAAAAAAAATATGGAAATAAAATTTGATGATATTTTGAATATTAATCATGAAAATAAAAATTGGGGAGGAGTTTTGAATTTAGAGATTAACGAAGACGGTAAGAAAAAGAGATATCAGTTTTCAGTTGTTCAAGATTGGGTAAAATATCCTATGAAAGAACCAACCAAATACATGAAAGTTGATTGGACTACTCTTGTACAATACATCAAAAATAAACAAAAAATTACGAATTAAAATTGAATAAAGTATATGCTGTAGGAGTTGGACCAGGAGCCCCGGAATTTATTACTAAAAGAGTAGAAGATATTTTACATAATTCCGATGTAATCATAGGATACAAGTATACTCTAAACACAATCAAAGATTTGATTTTAGAAAAAGAAGTTTATGAGGTTACTATGAAAACTCAAGAAGAGGTGTATCAAAAAGTGCAAAAAAGTTTAGGAGAAAAGATACTCGTAATACCGTTTACTGGTGATGTAAATTTTTCAGAATCAGAGGTAGTTGATAGATTAATTGAAATTTTTGGGGACATACATATTGTACCTGGAATCAGTTCAATTCAAGTAGCAGCTTCTTTAGCCAAAGTTCCTTTAGATAAATCAAAGATAATTACCATGCATATTTCAACTTCAATTGAGAGAGAGAAAATCGAACTTCAAAAGGCGTTATTAGATGGGTTCAATGTTGTACTTGTTCCTAGACCTTGGCCAAAAGAACCTTCCAAACATTTCATGCCATCTGAAATTGCATTTTATTTGAAAAAAAATGGATTTGATACAAAAAAATTAAAGGTTCATGTTTTTGAAAACTTGACTACAAATAAAGAAACTGTGTTTGTTGGTATGGTAAATGATTTAGAAAAAAAAGAGTTTTCTGATTTATCTGTAATGGTTTTCGATCAATCGAAATTAAATTCGTATATTAATTTTAATTAATTGGATTTGAAGTACTTGGTCTGAGGACATCTGATTCTACATCAGGAAATACTACAACATCAAGTGTCATCCATGGATAGTCCTCATCAAATAAAGCGTAAAAACCAATTTCATCAATTGTAAGACTCCAGCTTTTTCCTGGTTGGATATCACCACTAGCTATTCGACCGTCAGCGGTGTAGATTCCAACACGAGATTCAGTATCCCGTTTTCCAGTTGATACGCTATGAGAAACTGTATCGTCATTGATGAATGTGAGTGTGTTTCCTGGTACAATTGATGCTCTATCTATGGAATAAAATCTCTGACTTGAAACACCTTCTTGTTGAATATAACTAAATTCTCTTGGATTAGCTGAGCCTTTTAGAATATGGATTATAATTTCATTCTCCTGATCTTGTTTTGATGGAGTTGGTGATGGGGTTGTAGGGAGAGCTCCTGTCAATGTTGAAATTTTTGTAGTATAGATTATTTTATTAGATTCACTTCCTTGAGTTAATCTGCCAGTAAAGGTATAGATTGAACCTTCAATGCTGTTTTCAACTAATCTTCCAAAGAAACTAATAGAAACCTCATTACCAATTGAATTTTCTGCAGTGCCAATCAATCTGATAAAACGACCATCCCTTAACAAATTTCCAGATATATCAGTAGCTTCAAAATCTAAGCCGTTGATTGTTACAAATCCATCTTCTACTACAAGCTTACTACTACTTCCAACTTTTTCCCCAACTGACATGAGCAAATCAATTTCAGAAATTTTTATTGATTTTTCAGTTACAGCAAAACCTGAACCCTCAACTAGATAGGGGGTATTTGCAACTAATTGAGCATTTGATTCATTAAATGATGTTCCAATAAAGATTAAACTTAATACAAAAATCGGAATAATTGATGATAATTTCATACTAATTCATAGTTTGATTTCGTT
>DATBIP010000165.1:0-8223 GCA_036556885.1 Nitrosopumilaceae archaeon | reverse complement strand
GTTCTAGTTGTTGCTACAAGTGTGCTGTTTAATGTATGAAGATATTGTGTTTGCTCATTTGTCTTATCTCTGAATCTAATCTTTAATCTCCTTGCCTGAAAGTCCAAACAATTCGAACAAGAAACAATTTCTCTATATGCACTTTGACCGCCCATCCACGCTTCAATATCGTATGTCTTTGCAGAGATTTTACCCATATCTCCACTTGAGAGAAGCATTACTTTGTAAGGAATCCCAAGATTTTGATAAAACTCTTCAGCTATATTCAGCATTTGCTCGTGTTCCTTCCAAGAGTCTTCAGGTCTAGAAAAAACAAACTGCTCAATTTTTTCAAATTGATGTACCCTAAAGATTCCTTTCTGGTCTTTGCCATGAGCTCCTGCCTCTTTTCTAAAACATGGACTAACTCCTGCATATCGTAGTGGCAAGTCTACCCCATCCAAGATCTCATCAGAATGCATTGCAGCAACTGCATGCTCTGAAGTACCAATTAGATAAAGATCCTCATTTTCAACTTTGTAAATGACATTTTCAAAATCCTCAGCAATTATTGCGCCCTCCATTGAACCTCTGTTTATCAGGTAGGGTGGTTGAACAAGGGTGTAGTTTTTTTGAGAAAGAAAATCCATGGCATACTGAATTAATGCATGATTCAACTTTACCAAATCATTTTTTAGAAAATAAAATCTAGCACCAGCAATCTTGGCAGCACGTTCAAGATCTACTAGATCCATACTAGTTGAAAAATCCACATGGTCTTGAATCTTATAATCTACCTGAGGCGGCTTGCCCCATTTTCTTATCTCCTGATTTGCAGTTGCATCATTCCCAATAGGAACCGATTCATGAATGAGATTGGGAATAGTAGAAACTAGTTTTGCATAGTCTAATTCAATCTTGTTTTGTAAGGTTTCTAGCTCTGCTAGTTCTTTTGAAACTTGGGCCATCTCATTTATCAGTGAGGTAGCATCTTGGCCAGCTTTTTTCTTCTTACCAACCTCTAATGACACTTCATTTCTTTTTTTTCTTAGATCATCTGTCTTTACGATGAGCTCTCGTCTTTGTTTGTCTAATTGTATTAGTTTATCAAAATCAAACGTCACTGCTCGATTTTTTAACATTTTTTTAATCCGTTCAGGATCGTCTCGGATAATTTTTGGATCAAGCATCATCTATCACTTTTAGGGCAACTTGGACATGTTCTAGTACCTCATCAACTGTTGCTATTAGTTTCTTCATGCTACCTTGACTTTGAAAATCAAAAACAAGTTTGTTATCAATATTTTCTACTTTGAGAGTCAAGTTTTCTGGGAAATCTACATTGTCTGGCTCTAGTGCCTGTCTGACTGTTTTTGCCTTTTTCTCAGATATATTATCGAGAGTTATCTGAACCTTGCACGTTAAGGACATTCTGTTCCAAATAGTCTAAGAAAGCATCCAATTTGTCTTTAGTTATTTTAGCTCCGGCAGCAGCATCATGGCCTCCACCTACTCCATCAAACTTTTCTGCCCCGTTTCGCATCAAATTGCTCAAGTTAACCTTTGATTTGCAACTAAATGATTTTCTTGATGAGAACTTTATTGTTCCTTCTTCTCCATTGGTGCGAATTATCACAATCTTTCCAGCATTTTTTGGAGAACCTGCAATCAACGAAGATATTGTTCCAGTCATAGTCTCTGGGACTATTCCCTCTGCATTTACCATTACACAACTTGTAGAGTCATTAATTCTCCATCTTTCATTTGCTAAAATATTCATATAATTTCGGATCAACTGTCTATACTCTACCAAAATATTTTCTCCCTCTTTGAGCATCTTTGTCCTATCTCCCATACAGACCGCAATTCCAACACCTGCCTTTTGAATTCGTCCACAAGAGTTTAACATTGTTGAAAATTCCCTTCCATCTCTTAGAAAACTTCCTCTGTCCTCTCTTGGAAATGTGTATGTGTATCCAATTAGCTCCTCCATTATTTCAGTCGCATTTTTTCCTGATGTAAATTTAGCAATAGATTCGATGACTTTACGTTTTTCTTCCTCATTTAGTTCCGCTGGAACTCTCCATCGTCCACCATCCTTTAGTTTAATTCCAGATGAATTAAGCAAAGAAAGGCATGTGTCTCTGTTCCATGTCAAGCCCTCAATAAATGGTTGAGATGTAAATGCAAGTGCATCAGGTAAAGGCCTTGTTTCTCTCCCAACAAGTAACAGATCTAAATCCACTTCAAGCTGACCGTATTTTTTTGCAACGTTGACAATTTCCGAGTTGATTCCAGTAAATGATTTTTTTTCACCCTGATCTTGTCTATCACCAAGGGCAGCAACAACTGCAATCCATGCAAGATCATTATTTTTTTCATCAATGGCCACTGCTGCATTAAATGCCATTCCGCCTGCACAGACTTGGGTTCCTCCATCTATTCCAAACTTCCATGCATTAATGACTCGTTCATTGTCAAATTCTTCTTGAGGAATTTGGTGATGATCAAGAACAAACCATTTATCGCCTAACATCTCATCAAGGTTTTTTGCAAAGCCTCCACCAAGATCTGTTATTACATGAAAATCTCTCTGGTCTTCTTGGAGTCCTTGAATTACTTTTTTGTTTAGTTCCTTTGTTGTTGAAACTGTGCAATTTGCTCCTGCACGAATCAGAGCCTTTGAAATAATACTCCCTGATGTAATGCCATCACAATCTATATGAGTAATTACTGAGATGCTTTTTTTGGATTTTATACAATCTGTGATTTTATCTTTAAAATTAGATAAAGCCTGATCTAAACTTTTTTCCATCATTCAAGTTGAGCGACTACGGATTTATATTTCCAGTTTTTAGGAATACGCCCAATCTTCTTGTAATATACTGATAATCTGTGGACTTTGGCTTCAATTAGCTCAAGCGCTCTAACATTTCTGCTATCGGATTTATTTGATTTCAAGTGCTTTTGCAGTCCAACTGCTTTGTTTACGATATTGTTTAAATCCTCAGGAAGTTCTGGACCAACTTTATTTTCATCTAGAACCTGCATAATTCCTTTATTGATTATTGGCCTTACAAGTGGAATTGCATGCTGATCGCGCAATTTTAAACCAATCTGACTAGGTGGCAATCCTTCCTTTCCATATTTGATTATCATCTCTTCAATTTCTTTAGAACTCTGAGTCACCCATGATGGTTTTTTGAGATCTACTGGTCTTGTGGAGTGTGATTTTCCATGATTGTGGGTATGTAGTCTGCCCATGTCATGCGTGACTGTAGAACAAACATAAACGTTACTTCATATCGATCAAGGTAATAATTTTCATAATTGATATCAAGAAAAAAGTTAAATAGACTCGGTGGGCTTCCCATCATCAGGTAACAATATGAATCAAACCGTACTAATTGCAATCATTCTCGGCGTATTTGTTGCAGGCTCATTCGGACCATTTGGTATAGCCTTTGGACAATACATGGGAAATGTTGGCGACCAAGGTCAAACTGGTGCATATACATTAGAAGAAGCACTTGAGATTCAAAGAAGAAGAATTGAGGCAGTACAAGCAAATCCACATACTGGTTCTGGTACCCCATACATCTCAGCAGATGGTGTAATTGGTGCATCAGCTATTTCAGCAGCAGTATTCGGTGGAATTGCCGGAGCATTTTTCTTCAAAGGAAGATCTGGAAAATACGCAGCTCAAGGCAGAGGTTAAACACCCCTTTCTTTTCTTATTTTAATTCTATTTCTAAATTGTAATATTTCTGATCTCTTCTTGTATGAGAATAAAGGAAATGTATATATCGCACGTTCATAATTTTCATATTCAATGATTCCTTTACTAGGCACAATCCTAAGTATACTGTCAGCAGTTACAGGACAATTAGGACCTAACTATGACCCACTATTCTACGATGTAATGGTATACATTTTCGGAACAATAATGTTCACAATATTCCTACTAGCAGTCATTTCATACTGGTTACGTGTACATGGATGGTCATACAAAGACAACCGTGAAAGATGGGTTGATGAACTAGATAGACACTTTGAAAAAGAAGGTATCGGTTTAATCCCAGACAACGGAAAATACTGGTAAAAATCTTCTTTTCTTTTCATTATTTTTAAAATCAACTTAATTATTTTTTTTAAGATTCTGGAGGTAAGAAGTCGGTATCCTTAGAACTATCATATTCTTTTGATGTAAATTCAGCTTTGTAATGATAACCATCTACTAGAGGAGAACTGATAAAATCATCAGACAAAACACCATTTACATAAATTTTTGATTTTGATTGGTCCATATCTCGTAGGGGAAAGTCCCAAATCCATAGAAAATGTCCTATCTGAAAAGGATACTCTTCATCCCATTCTGCATAGATTGTTCCATCATTACTTAGTGTGTAAAGAGATCTCTGGCATCCCTCCTCAAAACCAATGTTAGCAGGAATGTCTGCCTTTCTGCCATCTACAAATAATTCCAAAGTCGCTGAAATTTTAAAATAAGTTGTTCTTTTATCTATGCAATTTTTTAGTGGATCATTTTTACTAAGTTGGCTCATGACCCCCTGTGCTCCCAAAAATACAATTGCACCAATTACTGCAGTAATGATTAGAAACCTGATTGTTTGTTTACGTTTGGAAGGATCCCCCATCCCAGGCCATATCATGCCTAAAATCGATTAGATTTACTTAAAGTCCTTTCTATAAAGTTCCAGAATCAATGATTTCAAGTGTATCAAATTTATCTTGATGATCTGCAATGTAGAAAGTTATTTCATCAGAATCAATTTCAATCCATTCGGATTCTCCATGATATGGTAGATAATCCTCAACGAAAATATCTCCAGGACCTGTTAGTCTTACTAACATTCTTTCCTTAACTGTTTTTGGTTTAAAGGGTAGTTTGAGGACTTTGCCTCTTCTTTCATTTTGGATGTTAATTGTAAATTCGTCTCCTCTAAACTCTACCTTGCCCATAAAGTAACTTTGATGAATATCTAGATGCTGAATTCTAAAACTTAGGGTCATCAGCTTATCCCATATTATTGATAGATTTCATCTTAGATAAGATTTTGATTTAATATTATAATATGAAAAATAATCCCAAGTCAATTATTGATAAAATGAAAAAGAGAGGAGATTTGGTTTTAGATTACTTGCCAAGGTCGTGTCGCAAATGTTACAACATATGCAACTCCAATCATGATTGACTGGTAAGCAATGTTGGTATAGGGAATATCTTTGAGAATATAGTCTCCATCAACGACTACTGTTTGTCCAGGTCCTAATCCAGGTCCTACGCTAGCAATATTGAGCTGAGTATGTACATGATATACTCCTGGTTCCATTGCCATTGCACAAACTTCGTATGGTGTTACACTATTTCCTGGAATATCAAATACATTTCCAGGTGGGTCTCTTGATTGAATTTCCCATCTATTGCCTGCATTAGTTGACTCTGAGAAGATAGATACCCATGCTCTCAAGTCTCTAACAACAAGACTAACGAGTTTACCTGAAACACAAATGTTCTCTCCAGAAGTGAGAGATTGTCTGCTAAAGGTCTCGTCCTCTATTCTTACGAAACGACTTTGTAGTTGTGCTTGAACTCCGTGTGCTTCTGCAGCTGGAAGTATGGAATCAACCCAATTGAATCCGATTGTTCCAAGTGCCATTACAACACTTAGCCCCACAACAATTAGTTTTTTATCGACCATAGTTATCCCGTTAATTACCAAATGAGTTAATTAAGAACGTTATATGTTTTACCTTAATTATCGCTAGTTAGGGATCAACACGATGATTAACATCAATGATTAACAATGAACTATCCATAAAATTGATGAAAATTCAATGTAATTTTTAGATAAAAAATAAAAATTTTAATTAAATTTATAAATCATTCACTAAAAAATTGAATGAAAATTGGTATTTTCATAACTCATGCCTTATATGTAGAATGAAAGGCAGTATCCCTATGGCACAAATGCCGGCACTTATTCCCAAAGAGGTCGAAATCCAGAGACTGAAAAAGATCTGGCTTATCGTCATCGCTATGGGATCAACTGCTGCATCGGTAGAAGTCGACAACTTTGTTGACGGTTCTCTACATCAAACATCTATCAGAGATAGTGCATTTACACCAGCTCACTGGTGGCTCTATTCCCACTTTGTGGCTCTACCACTAGGATGGGGTTCTGTTGCAATCTATGATAGAAGAGTACCAATTCTCAGAGGTCCAAATAATTCAATGAACACAGGTCTCAAGATGACCATCCTTGGTTATCTAGCAACCATGTTTACAATTGGAGTCAATGAGATGTGGCACTTTTGGTTTGTAGAGGAAATCTTTGCAGTACCAAATCATTGGATGTTTAACATGGGTGTAGTCGTAGCCTTTATGGGCGCTCTAGCTTATGTAGTTAGAGTATATGCAAGACTGGTTGAACTTGGCGCAGAAACACCAGGTGAGAACCCCTATGTTGCTGAAATGTACAAGATGGCCTTAGAAGGCAAGCTGTACAGCAGATCCATTCCATAAATAAAAAAGGTGCGATTCAACGCACATTTTTTCTCTTTTTATATGAACCAGCAGATCGGATCAGCCCGAGAATTTAAGAAAGACTTAAAAGTATTCTGAATCGTATAATCCTAAATGACTTTACCGAAGGGATTTGGTTCAGCAGGCGGCCGTGGCGGAACTAGCGCCGACGTCGAAAAGATGATTGGCCGACGTGTTGAAAACATGACTGGTATGATAACACTTTCATTCATTGCAGCTTGGTTAGCAACCTTTGGGGGAACTGCAGCTGGATACTTCTATTATCCATGGGCATATCCAACACCAAGTGGTCACTATGCATTCATTGTCCTGACTATCATCGAGGCAATTGGATACATCTTCTGTGTCAAAGTATGTGAAGAGGGTACCAGAAAGAATAGCAATGGACTAGTAGCCGGTGTTATAGCCGGAGTTGCTGTTATAACGATTTTAATTGCGTTATACGTAGGTAACTAGACTAACCATCCTAACTTTTTCTATTTTTATTGATTTGGAGTATAAATCAGATCGATAATCTTCTAAAATTTTATATAGTGACCCTATCATCTACCTGATAATGGTCTGGCTTAGACGATGTACACACTACTTATTCATAGTAGTGGTCGCAGTCAACTCAACTCTGCTTACAATTAATGCAGGAGACTATATCTTCTACACTGATTGGGCTTGGACATCCTTTGTAGTATTCTCCATATCGCAAACATTAATGCTTACGGTAGGAGCAGTTTACTACCTAACGTTTACAGGTGTTCCAGGAACTGCAACATATTATGCACTAATCATGACGGTGTATACATGGGTAGCAAAAGGTGCATGGTTTGCACTTGGATACCCATATGACTTCATTGTAACTCCAGTATGGATTCCATCAGCAATGTTGTTGGATTTGGCATATTGGGCAACAAAGAAGAACAAACACTCGTTGATATTGTTTGGCGGAGTAATGGTCGGAATGTCATTGCCGTTGTTTAACATGGTTAATCTGATAACGGTAGCTGATCCACTAGAGACTGCATTCAAATATCCAAGACCTACGCTACCACCATACATGACACCAATAGAACCGCAGGTAGGAAAGTTCTATAACAGTCCAGTTGCGCTAGGCGCAGGTGCTGGTGCTGTATTGTCAGTTACGTTTGCTGCATTAGGTTGTAAACTTAATACGTGGACGTATAGATGGATGGCCGCTTGGTCAAAATGGGACTAAATCCCCAAACCTTTTCCTTTTCCTTTGTTTTAGTTCATTAAATGAATTCTATACAAAATTTCACGCTCGATTTATTTTTTTCATAAAACTAGATAAAAAAATATTATACACGTTGTAATCTTTTACAACTTTCTTTTCTCAATAAAATACTTCCAAAGTACTGCAGATGAGGCAGTACTATGGTCAGGTTTTAACTTCTCCTCCAAAACCCTTTGTCAAGTGGGCAGGTGGAAAAAGACAACTAATACCTGAACTTACAAAACATCTGCCACCAAAATTTGATACATACTTTGAGCCATTTCTTGGTGGAGGAGCATTGCTTTTTCATTTACTTTATGAAAAACCAGATTTAAAATGTCATGTTTCAGATCTAAATCCTGATCTGATTTTATCATATGTTACAATACGTGATAAAATTGATGACTTGATAAAATCCCTTAAAAATCATTCTGACAGATATTTCAAAGAT
>DATBIP010000164.1:0-2823 GCA_036556885.1 Nitrosopumilaceae archaeon | reverse complement strand
GTTATACAAGATTTCTGAATCAGTTCCAGCATCTCCAATTACTATGGTGTCAGTTTCCTTTGGATTGTTAAAGTCTGAAACATCAAACATGGAAATCTTTACCCCATTAGTCTGAACTCCCCCCCACTGGTTTTCCTTTGTATCTCTACCAATTCCTATAATGTGGTCTTTGTCATATGGTTGCAAATAGTTAGAAAATCCTGGAATCTTTAATGCGCCCAAAATCTTTGGAGTGTCAGAGGAAAGGTCAATTACAAAAAATGGATCAACCTGCTTGAATGTGACTAGAAATAGCTTATCACCCATGAATCTTGCAGAATAGATTCGCTCATCTGGTGCTATCTTTGTAAGACTGCCTACATGATTTAGATTGTCATCAAGAACATAGACATTGTTGGATGTGATTGAACCACTTCGTGAAAAAGAGTCAGTTGTAGTAGCAATTCTAAATCGGTTTCCACTTTCATCCATTGAAAACTGATTTAGTAAATAGCCTGGAACCTCAGAATTTGCAATGTATTTGAGATTTCCTTCATCTAGCGCAATCTTGTGAATAACTGTTCGAGTGACGTCTGACTGGATTCTTTGGTCATATTCTTCAAGCGCATTCTGAATTTGGGCAAATAGTTTTTCCTTTTGATCCTTTGGTAATGTGTTATAGGTATCTTGAAGTAATTTTGAAACTTGGGCCCATTTTTCATATAGATCAAGGCTTGGGTCACTTTGAATTGAACGTATTTGGTCCTGTACATCTTTTGGTAATAACGGAACCACTACGTCAAAGAATCTGTCTTTTCTTATAGTATCATAATATGTGTAGGGAACATTCTTCTGATAGGTAATGTACAAATTTTCTTCAGATACATATATTGTATTAGAATATCCCATCAAAAATGTCTCTGAGTTTTCTAGTTTTCCAGCGACGTCAAATGCTGTTACAGTGTTAAATGTATACGATGCTTCCGGATTTGGAAAACGATACACATCAGGGATGATAGGATTTGCACCTTCCATAATTCTTGGGATTATTGGATTTGAATAATCAACGCCAGAGTTTGTAATTAGATAAACAATATTTTCAATCATTCTTGAATTTACATAGCTTCCATCAATCTCGTATTTTGTTACAGTCTCTGGGTTTTTTCTATCAGAAATATCAATTATTGTAGCAAATGTCTTTGGAGTGTAAATTGGATATGGCGCATAATCATATTCAGCTATTCCATATGTCTGACTTGAACCATAATAGAATATGATAAGCCTGTCTCCGTTTAGAAACATGTTTTCAAGGTTTTGTTGTTCAATATCAAGGGCAATTTTTAGAATTACCTTGGCATCCTGTGCGGGATATGCGTCAATAATCGTCAACGAATTCTGGTTTACAATGTAGAGATATTTTCCATCATTTTTGATGTAATCTGGCTCATCTACATTTTTTACTTGAACATTTGTTGTTGAAAATTCTGGATAATCTGAACCCGTTATTGGTGCTGGTATTTCTTGGCCAGATGGTGATTCTTCGCTTTCACGCATAACCGGAGGAATTGATGGTCTTGGTTCAGGCTCTCCTGGGATTCCTAACGATGGCATAGGAGCACCTTCACGTATTGAATCTCCATCAAAAGTTCGCCTAACAAAAATATCTGACTGAACTTGCATATCTTTCAAAAAATCTTTTACTTCATCATATGTTGTAAATTTAATCAGACCTTCATTAGTCTCAAGTGCAATTGGTGGTTTTGTTTCAGTAAATACATCTTTATCAACGTCAAATGGTTGTTGTTTTTCTTCTGGTTGTTGAACATTTGATGTAAGATAAAATGCAGTAAAACTAACAACAGCTATTCCTACAATGATTCCAGCTAAAACTCTATTATCCATTTTTAGTCAGAGTTTGACTATGATTGTAAGTATTTAGGAATTGCTTCAAATTTGTTTTAACGAAAAGATTTTTGTACTTGGGATAATAGAAGAAACACTGTTTTGCCTACTCAAAATATTTGGATTGTAATAACTGTTGGAGTTTTTATTGCTGGATTTTTCATTGGTGGTTCTATTTTTGGAATATTTTCCAGTACAGTTGTACAAGATACTCCTCCAATCGAAACAGTGATGCCTGGACCGCAAATGATGAATGATCCTCAATTCAGAGAACAAATGATGAAACAAATAACAGCAGACCCCGAGTTAATGAAAAACTGGATGTCTAGTCCTGAACATTTAGAGCAAATGGAGAAGATGATGCTAGAAAATCATGACTTTATGATGCAAATGTCCCAAGTAATTATTAACAATCAAGAATTACGATTACAAATGATGGGTCATATGGCAGAGAATCATGAGATTATGGAACAACTAAAAAACATGATGGGACAAGGACATATGGATTCTAGAATGATGAGTCCGCAATCACTATGCCAAAAATATTTGGGTAACTGGTTGGAAGAATTCAATGAATGCGAATCAATCTCATCGGAACAATGCTCAATTATGAATGGAACATTCAAAGAATGTGAATCTGCATGTAGGCATATGCCTGATGCTGAAATTTGCACTAAACAATGTGTTCAAGTTTGTGTAATCCCATAAAAATTAGATATTAAAAGGGGCCTTCGGGGTAGAGTGTAATGTTACTTCGATTCCCCACCCTACAAAGCAGGATCAGAGAAGATTTGAAAAACCGTCTCCACTAAATCAACAACGTAGATTCAGTTGTTAATTGTCTTACGATTTCTAATATGTTAATCCTCATTTTTATACCACTTATCCAAGTAGGTAGTAATGGGAATTAAATCAAAAATTCAAGGCACGGAAGATTTTATC
>DATBIP010000163.1:0-4955 GCA_036556885.1 Nitrosopumilaceae archaeon | reverse complement strand
TTTTTTAATAATTCAAAAAAATGGCTAGTAAAAATATCAAAAGAAAAGGAATTACATACTCACATTGGTGTCATCCGTCATTTAGATGCTATAGGAAAGGAATATGGATCAAAACTTGTAACAAATAAAGACAAGTACGTCTACCTACTCGAACCTACAATCCATGATTTTATTATGAAAATACAACATGGGACTCAAATTGTATATCCAAAAGATCTTGGATATATCGCAGCTAGAGCAGGACTAGAAAGCGGTCAAAAAGTTGTAGAAATAGGAACAGGAAGCGGGTCACTTACCTCATTTGTAGCAAGTATTGTGAAACCTCGTGGACATGTTTACACATTTGATGTGGACCCAACTTTTATGAAAATAGCCCAAAAAAACATCGAAAAAGCTGGCCTGATAAAATACGTCACAATGAAGAAACTTGATTTGAAGACTGCCAAAAAAATGCCAGTCTCTGGGGCTGATCTTGTATTAATTGATCTAGGTGATCCTTGGACAGTAGTTCCACAAGCAAGGAAAATGTTGAAAGGAAGTGGAGGGTTATTTGCAGTATGTCCTACAATGAATCAGCTTGAAAACCTTACAGCATCTTTAGTTCAAAATGAATTTACTGACATAGAGTGTACAGAACATATTTTACGTACAATTGAAGCAAGAGAAGGAAAAACAAGACACTCATTCCAAGGAATTGGACACACTACATATCTTGCCTATGCGAGAAAGGCATTTTTTGAAAGAGAAAAAATAAAAAAACAAACTAAAGACGAAAATTAAAAAATATTTTAAAGAAAATTCAGTCAAATAATTAAAAACAAGGCCATCTTTTTTGATAAAGTAGGTCCGTACGTTTCAAACAAACACATCCTAATAGCAATAAAAACAGTATATTTTTTGACCAAGATTGTCAACATATAAACTAGATAAGGCAGTTTCTGCAAAAGACAGTACAATACTAGATAAAAAAATTGAGAGTCTTGTAAGAGAAAAAGAAAAAATTGAAAAAAGAGCACATCAAACAGCTTTTGTAGATCATGTCACAAAAGAAGATCTTGAAAAACTTAACTTTTCAGAAGATCTAGTAAAATTAAAAGCAATTCAGCGCGAAAGAATTCTTGAAGATCTTTCATGTGTTCTTAATGAAAAAATAAAAGAAATCGAACACAAAGAGCAAGTACTATCTGAACTTACCATTGCATTAGATACTAAAGTAAGGCAACTTGAACTCGCAAATTCCCAACTGCAAGAGGAAAAAATTCATGCTGAGGAACTAAATGAGAGTTTAAAGACCGCATTAAAAAAATTAAGTGATGCAGAGATGCAATTAAAAATTGAGCGAGATTGGCTAGCAGATCAAGTTGAAAAAAAATCGCTTGAAGTTATAAAAACTATTGAACAGCTTATACAGGCAGAAAATGCCAAAAGTACTAGTTCTTAAACTGTTTTTATAACGAGAATATTTATTCATCTAAAAAAGTAAAAGACGTATTGATAAGACAAAATCTTAACGTAACTATCGTAAAAAAATTCATTCCAGAAAGAAAAGTAAACTCACGTAAGGGTGATAATGGCACTGTACTAGTTGTTGGTGGAAGTTACATTTATCATGGGGCTCCAATACTTTCTTCTCTTGCAGCTTTACGAGCAGGTTCTGATCTCGTCTACACCTGTATCCCAAAAATAAATTCACAATCTACACGGGCAATTTCCCCAAATCTTATTGTATTGCCATTAGTTGATTCAAAACTCACTAGAGGATCAGCGAACAAACTTTTAGGTCAAATTCCACATGGATTGGATTCAGCAACAATTGGAATGGGTTTGGCAATTCAGGATTTAGAGGCAATCAAAGCATTAGTTAAATCGCTCTTAGACAAAGATGTGCGACTATCCCTTGATGCAAGTGCCTTGGTTAATGATATACTGCCTTTACTTGCAAATCAAAATGTAGTTGTTACTCCACATGCAGGTGAATTCAAACGTTTGTTTGGAGAAATGCCTCCAAATTCAATCAAAGAAAGAATCCAAATGGTAGAAAAATATGCTAAGAATAATTCACTTACAGTTCTTCTAAAAGGCCCAACTGATATCATATCTGATGGAAAGAAAACTTTTCTCAATCCAAAAAAAATTCCTGCGATGACAGTAGGTGGAACTGGGGATGTTTTATCCGGAATTGTTGCTTCTTTTCTAGGAAGAAATAGAAAACCATTAGAATCTGCATCTTCGGCTGCTTTTGTAAATGGCTTGGCAGGAAAATTAGTTCAACGAAAAGTAGGATTACATATGGTTGCAACTGACCTTGTTGAAGTTCTACCAATAGTACTAAAACCATTTGACCGTATCAGGTGAACTCTTGAAAAAAGTTCTCACCTACGTTGATAATAATATGAATGGGCTTGTTTCTGAACTTCAAACATTGATACGTCAACCAAGCGTATCGGCAAATAACCAAGGAATTGAAGAATGTGCAAAACTAGTTTCTAAAATCTTAAAAAAATCTGGAATACCCTCACAAATTTTGCGACTCAAAAAAGGAGTTGCTCCAGTAGTGTATGGTGAGGTAAAATCTAAAAAGAACCCAAACAAGACCCTCTTATTTTATAATCATTATGATGTTCAACCAGTAGACCCTCTGAACCTTTGGGATGATGAACCTTTTAGTGGGAAAAAAATAGGTAACAAAATTTTTGGCCGCGGTTCATCTGATGACAAGGGTGAGCTAATTACTAGAATTAAAGCAGTAGAATCTTATCTAAAAACTACAGGAGACGTTCCATGCAATGTTAAATTCATTATCGAAGGAGAAGAGGAAACAGGTAGTACCAATATCGAAAAATATCTGAAAAAATATAAAAAAAAATTTTCTTGCGATGGTGTAATCTGGGAATTTGGATATGTGGATACAAAGAATCGACCTATAATTGGACTAGGTATGAAAGGATTGCTTTACGTTGAGCTTTCAAAAAAAGAAACTATCAGAGATGCTCATTCAAGTCTAGCAGTAATTATTAAAAACCCTGCATGGCGATTGATTGAAGCAGTAAACACTCTACGTAATTCAAATGGAAAAATTCTCATAAAAGATTGGTATAAGGAAGCTAAACCGTTTACCAAATCTGATCTTAAGATTCTAAGGTCAGAACCGTTTGATGAACTCTCATTCAAAAAGGAATTTGGAATAAAAGATTTTGTTGATAAGAAGAAAGGTTTGGGAATAAAAAAAGCGCTATCTGGTGATGCAACTTGCAATATTACAGGCTTTGTATCAGGTTATACGGGACAAGGTGCAAAAACTGTACTTCCAGCAGAAGCCTTGGTTAAAATTGATTTTCGATTAATTCCAGAAATGATTCCAAAAAAACAGATCTCAAGGCTAAAAAAACACCTTAAATCAAAAGGCTTTGGAGATATCAAAGTTAAAGTCTACCATGGTGAAGCTGCTGCAAGAACAGAACCTACTCTTCCATTTGTATCCCAAATTAAAAAATCCGCAGATGAGATCTTTGGGAAATCAATTCTAAATATCTCTAATGCGGGGACTGGCCCAATGTACTCATTTACAAAAATCTTAAAGGCACCATGCATTTCAATTGGCAGTACTTACTTGTTTGCTCGAATTCACTCCCCAAATGAGTTTACGCGGATTGATCTCCTCCAAAAAACTACAAAATGCATCTGTCAGATTCTAGAAAGATTTGGAAATTAATTATTTTTCATAGCATTTTGCTTTTACCTAAGTCTTAAAATAACTTTCTAATAATTTTCAATAAATTTGTATTTTTTATGAAGAAAGGACTTTATTCTACTGCCGTTTTATCTGAATCATGTCATACATGTACATGCCTGGCGCAACAGCCGTTGGTATAATATATGATGAGGGTGTAGTTTTTGCTAGTGAGCGCAGAATTGCTTATGGAAACTTTCTAGTAAGTAAAACCACAAAAAAAACATTTCAAATTACACCAAAAGTTGGAGCAGCTTGTGCTGGTTTAGTCGCAGACATGCAAATATTATCACTTCAGATCTCAGCCTTGGCAAAAATACGAAAGATGGAGCTTAAACGAGAGATTCCACCAAATTCTATTGCAAAAATGATGTCAAACATGATGTATGAAAGAAGATTCTTTCCACTTTTGACCCAAGTAATTGTTGGAGGAGTTGTTGATACACCTGTTATCTATACCTTAGACCCATTGGGTTCAGTCCTTCCAGATGAGTATGCTGCTGTTGGTACTGGTGCAGAGATGGCACTTGGAGTATTAGATCCAAATTTCAAACAAAATATGAGTGAAAAAGAAGCAAAAGACTTAGCAATTAAAGCAATTCGTTCTGCAAGTTTAAGAGACTCTTTTAGTGGTGACGGGATTGATATGCTTGTAATAAATAAACAAGGCTCTACCATGACCACAGAAAAAATCAACTAATCTCTAATTGATTTTCCAGCTTCCCAATATTTATCAGAAATAAAATGCATATTTTTTACAACTTCTCCCTTACTCATAGTTTTCATCTCTGTACTTGAAACGCAAGATCTTCCAATGGCAAGAAACTTGTGTTGCGACTCCTCAATGACACAAACTAGTTGATCTTTTTCAAATTCTGTATTGTTAGTAATTCCAGGCCTCATGACATTTGCCCCATTACACATGAATTTAACAGCACCCATGTCTACCATAACATAAGGAAATTTTTTGAGGATTTCAGTTTCTGATAAGAAGGGAAGATACAACTCTCCAATCTTAATTGCCTTTAATCCTGAACCTGTAATAATTACAACATCATCTTCATAATAATGAAATTTCAGATTCTTGATTTTTGGTAACTCAACTTTCCATTGCGAAGAAATCTCTTTGATAACCTCGGCAGTCTCACTCTTAGAAATTAGATTGGATTTCAAATTTTAGAAATCTCTTGTCTTATGTCAAGAAGGTCTCGTAGAATAGAGCTTG